>NZ_JBIWAM010000002.1:385969-389312 GCF_044760065.1 Pseudomonas sp. NPDC098740
GAACCATTTAACGGTGCCGGTTTGGCGATTAGACATGGTGTATCTCCAAGAAACATATATTTTCAGTAGTGCTGTGCTGCTCAGGCCAACTGGGCACACCGGGGTATCATAGTCGAAATGTTCGCTTTGGGAGCCCCCCGGACGTGCTGTTTGCCCTGCAGTCGCGTTCTGTTTGCTGCTTTGTTTGGCTGCAAGCCCCGTTTTAAAAGGCTTTCAGCCAAAAGTAAAGACAATAAAAAAACCTGTAAAACCTGCATAAATTGTACGAAAAAGCGGTTTTCAGAGGCTTTTTACTGTCGTTGCAGGCGAAAAAAGCGCTCTGTCGGGCTTATTTTTTCGCTTTGTTATCGGCTTTGCACGACGAGATTTGGGTCAGTGCTTTTTGTTTCAGAGCATCACTGGCGGTGTTGTCCATCAGGGACTGGATGTCTTTGGCAGGGTACGATTTGATGGCATCGGCGCCGCAAGCGCAGTGAGCCTTCGCTGCTGCAGCACCGATCTGCGGAGTGGCCGCTTCTGTGCACTGAGCCATATATTTCTCGCGTTCGCCCTTCGGCCAATCGGCATGGGCGGCCAGTGGCAGCAGCAAAACGATGGGGGCGACTACTGCGAATAAACGTTTCAGATGCATGCTGGGATGCTCCTTGTGGGTCAATGTCTTGTTATCTGAGGGGTAAAGCAGGGTTCTAGTTCAGCACTCTGGCATAAAATTGCCCGATTTGCCCCAAGACAAAGCCTCGGTGCATCGACGACCGTTCATCTGTGCTAGCATGCCTGGCTCGGGCGTTTGCAGGCTCCGGATGACCTTCAGTCCCGGTAGCGGTAAATGTGCGAATAACCCTGATTTGAATCCCAGTCACTCTGGTTCGGTTTTCCGGTTGGCCGCAAGGCTCCTGCCGCTGTAAGGCAGGCGTTCGTCATTGAATGGCCTGGATCGGATCTTGTACTGGCTCATCCCAACCCACGTGACCTTTGGTAGGGGTCACCACTAGGAGAGGAGGCGCCATGCCAACTATTACTCTTCCCGACGGCAGTCAACGTTCATTCGATCACCCGGTATCCGTAGCCGAGGTCGCCGCATCCATTGGTGCAGGTCTGGCCAAAGCCACCGTGGCCGGCAAGGTCGATGGCAAGCTGGTCGACGCCAGCGACATCATCGGCAGCGACGCTACGCTGCAAATCATTACGCCAAAGGATGAAGAGGGGCTGGAGATCATTCGCCACTCTTGCGCCCACCTGGTTGGCCATGCGGTCAAGCAACTGTACCCGACGGCCAAGATGGTCATCGGTCCGGTCATCGACGAAGGCTTCTATTACGACATCGCCTTCGAACGTCCTTTCACTCCGGACGACCTGGCCGCCATCGAACAGCGCATGCAGCAGCTGATCGAAAAAGATTACGACGTGATCAAGAAAGTCACTCCGCGCGCCGAAGTGATCGAAGTGTTCAAGGCCCGCGGCGAAGACTACAAACTGCGCCTGGTCGAAGACATGCCGAACGAGCAGGCCATGGGCCTGTACTATCACGAAGAATACGTCGACATGTGCCGCGGTCCGCACGTGCCGAACACGCGCTTCCTGAAATCCTTCAAGCTGACCAAGTTGTCCGGCGCATACTGGCGTGGCGATGCCAAGAACGAGCAATTGCAGCGCGTTTACGGCACTGCGTGGGCAGACAAAAAGCAGCTGGCGGCTTACATCCAGCGCATCGAAGAAGCCGAGAAGCGCGATCACCGCAAGATCGGCAAGCGTCTGGGGCTGTTCCACACCCAGGAAGAGTCGCCGGGCATGGTGTTCTGGCACCCGAACGGCTGGACTCTGTACCAGGTGCTCGAGCAGTACATGCGCAAGGTTCAGCGCGACAACGGCTACCTGGAGATCAAAACTCCGCAGGTCGTTGACCGCAGCCTGTGGGAGAAGTCCGGGCACTGGGCCAACTACGCCGACAACATGTTCACCACGCAGTCGGAAAACCGCGACTACGCCATCAAGCCGATGAACTGCCCTTGCCACGTGCAAGTGTTCAATCAGGGTTTGAAAAGCTACCGTGAGTTGCCAATGCGTTTGGCCGAATTCGGTGCTTGCCATCGTAATGAGCCATCGGGTGCTCTGCACGGCATCATGCGTGTGCGTGCGTTCACTCAGGACGACGCCCACATCTTCTGCACTGAAGAGCAGATGCAGGCCGAATCCGCTGCGTTCATCAAGCTGACCATGGACGTCTATGCCGACTTCGGCTTCAAAGACGTCGAGATGAAGCTGTCCACTCGTCCGGAAAAACGCGTCGGTTCCGACGAGCTGTGGGATCGCGCCGAAGCGGCCCTGGCTGCAGCCCTTGATAGTGCTGGCCTGCCGTACGATCTGCAGCCGGGCGAGGGTGCGTTCTACGGTCCGAAGATCGAGTTCTCGCTGAAAGATTGCCTTGGCCGCGTCTGGCAGTGTGGTACCCTTCAGCTCGATTTTAACCTGCCTGTCCGTCTGGGAGCCGAATACGTCTCTGAAGACAACAGTCGCAAGCACCCGGTGATGTTGCACCGGGCGATCCTTGGCTCCTTCGAACGTTTCGTCGGAATCCTGATCGAGCACTACGAGGGTGCATTCCCCGCGTGGCTGGCTCCGACCCAGGCAGTGATCATGAATATCACTGATAAACAGGCTGATTTCGCCGCTGAGGTTGAAAAAACTCTCAACGAAAGCGGATTTCGTGCCAAGTCTGACTTGAGAAATGAAAAGATCGGCTTTAAAATCCGCGAGCATACTTTGCTCAAGGTTCCTTATCTCTTGGTTATCGGAGATCGGGAAGTCGAGATGCAGACTGTCGCTGTGCGTACTCGTGAAGGTGCTGACCTGGGCTCGATGCCCGTCGCCCAGTTCGCCGAGTTCCTCGCTCAAGCGGTTTCCCGGCGTGGTCGCCCAGATTCGGAGTAATTACTATTAAGCGTGAAATGAGACAAGATAAACGAGCTGCACCGAAGGCCCCGATCAACGAGAATATCTCGGCACGCGAGGTTCGGTTAATTGGGGCTGAAGGTGAACAGCTTGGGATTGTGTCAATTGAAGACGCGCTTCTTAAGGCTGAAGAGGCCAAACTGGATCTGGTGGAAATTTCCGCCGATGCAGTACCCCCTGTTTGCAAACTGATGGACTACGGCAAATCGATCTTCGAAAAGAAGAAGCAGGTTGCCGCGGCCAAGAAAAACCAGAAGCAGATTCAGGTTAAAGAAATCAAGTTTCGTCCAGGGACGGAGGAAGGGGATTACCAGGTAAAACTGCGCACCCTGTGACGTTTCCTGACTGATGGGGACAGGGCCAAGGTATCCGTGGGATTCCGAGGCCGTGAGAT
>NZ_JBIWAM010000003.1:0-185546 GCF_044760065.1 Pseudomonas sp. NPDC098740
CTGGCGGTGATCATCCAGGACGGCATGAAGAAGATGACCGAAGAGCAGCAGGACATCTTCTACTACATCACCGTGATGAACGAGTCCTACCAGCAGCCAGCCATGCCGGCCGGTGTCGAGGAAGGCATCGTCAAGGGCATGTACCTGCTCGAGGAAGACACCCGCGAAGCGGCGCACCACGTTCAGCTGATGGGCTCCGGCACCATCCTGCGTGAAGTGCGTGAAGCGGCGAAGATTCTGCGTGAAGAGTTCAACATTGGCGCTGACGTCTGGAGCGTTACCAGCTTCAACGAGCTGCGTCGCGACGGCCTGGCCGTAGAGCGCAGCAACCGTCTGCACCCGGGCCAGAAGCCAAAACTGAGCTATGTCGAAGAGTGCCTGAACGGCCGTCAAGGTCCGGTCATCGCGTCTACCGACTACATGAAGCTGTTCGCTGAACAAATTCGTCAGTGGGTCCCGTCCAAGGAATTCAAAGTCCTGGGCACCGACGGTTTCGGCCGCAGTGACAGCCGCAAGAAGCTGCGTCACTTCTTCGAAGTCGACCGTCATTTCGTGGTGTTGGCAGCCCTGGAAGCCTTGGCTGACCGTGGTGATATCGAACCTAAGGTGGTGTCTGAAGCCATCGCCAAGTTCGGGATCAACCCGGAAAAACGCAACCCACTGGACTGCTGAGGAGACACTCTGTGAGCGAACTCATTCGCGTACCTGACATCGGCAGCGGTGAAGGTGAAGTAATCGAACTATTTGTGAAGGTCGGCGACCGCATCGAAGCCGACCAGAGCATCCTGACGCTTGAGTCGGACAAGGCGAGCATGGAAATTCCTGCGCCCAAGGCCGGCATCGTCAAAAGCCTGAAAGTAAAAATCGGTGATCGCCTGAAAGAAGGCGACGAACTGCTGGAGCTGGAAGTCGAAGGTGCCGCTGCCCCGGCCTCTACACCGCCCCCTGCGGCTGCCGCTGCGCCCGCGGCCAAAGCTGAAGCGAAACCGGCTGCGGCTGCTCCTGCCGCCGCAGCTCCAGCTGCAGCTGCCGCGCCTGCTGCTGCAACCACCCAGCAAGTGCACGTGCCGGATATCGGTTCGTCGGGCAAGGCCCAGATCATCGAGATCCAGGTCAAGGTCGGCGACACCGTCGAGGCTGATCAGTCGCTGATCACCCTGGAATCCGACAAGGCCAGCATGGAAATCCCTTCGCCCGCCGCTGGCGTGGTCGAAAGCATCAGCGTCAAGCTCAACGACGAAGTCGGCACTGGCGACCTGATTCTGGCACTGAAAGTGGCAGGTGCTGCGGCCCCTGCTGCTGCCGCGCCAGCCCAGGCTGCTGCGCCTGCTCCGGCCGCCGCTGCGGCTCCAGCCGCCGCGCCTGCTGCACCGGCTGCCGACACCGTTCAGGACATTCATGTCCCGGACATCGGTTCGTCGGGCAAGGCCAAGATCATCGAAGTCCTGGTCAAGGCCGGCGATACCGTTGAAGCCGATCAGTCGCTGATCACCCTGGAATCCGACAAGGCGAGCATGGAAATTCCATCGCCTGCCGCTGGCGTGGTGGAAAGCGTTTCCATCAAGCTGGATGACGAAGTCGGTACCGGCGACCTGATCCTGAAGTTGAAAGTCAAAGGCGTTGCGCCTGCTGCTGCCCCGGCTCCGGCCGCTGCTGCTCCTAGTGCTCCAGCTCCAGCCGCCGCTGCGCCTGCTGCTCCGGCACCGGCCGCACCGGCTGCTGCACCGGCCAAGCCGGGCGCCAAGGTTCATGCTGGCCCGGCTGTACGCCAACTGGCCCGTGAATTCGGCGTTGAGCTGAACGCCGTCGGCGCCAGCGGTCCGCACGGTCGCATCCTGAAAGAAGACGTGCAGGTCTACGTCAAAGCCATGATGCAGAAGGCCAAGGAAGCACCGGCCGCTGCTGCTGGCGCAACCGGCGGCGCGGGCATCCCACCGATTCCGGTCGTGGACTTCAGCCGCTTCGGTGAAACCGAAGAAGTGCCGATGACCCGTCTGATGCAAATCGGCGCGTCGAGCCTGCATCGCAGCTGGCTGAACATTCCGCACGTGACTCAGTTCGATTCGGCTGATATCACCGACCTGGAAGCGTTCCGTATCGCTCAGAAAGCCGTTGCAGAGAAGGCTGGCGTCAAGCTGACCATCCTGCCGCTGCTGCTCAAGTCCTGCGCGCACCTGCTCAAGGAACTGCCGGACTTCAACAGTTCGCTGGCACCAAGCGGCAAAGCGATCATCCGCAAGAAGTACGTGAACATCGGCTTCGCCGTCGACACCCCTGAAGGCCTGCTGGTACCGGTCATCAAGAACGTCGACCAGAAGAGCCTGTTGCAACTGGCAGCCGAAGCCGCCGTGCTGGCCGCCAAAGCCCGCGACAAAAAGCTCACCGCTGACGACATGCAAGGCGCCTGCTTTACCATTTCCAGCCTCGGCCACATTGGCGGCACCGGCTTCACGCCGATCGTCAACGCGCCGGAAGTGGCGATCCTCGGTGTTTCCAAGGCAACCATCCAGCCAGTCTGGGATGGCAAAGCCTTCCAGCCGAAACTGATGCTGCCACTGTCGCTGTCCTACGATCACCGTGTGATCAACGGCGCCGCTGCTGCACGCTTCACCAAGCGTCTGAGCGATCTGCTGGCGGACATCCGCACCATCCTGCTGTAACACCGATCGGCCCTCCTTCACCGGAGGGCCCGTCGCGTTCCACGTTTTCCGAGCGCCACGCTCGTACCTCAACCCCGCCAGTTTGGCGGGGCTTTTTTTGCCTGGAAGAAAGTCACCCAACACCCCTTTCCTACATTCGCGGCTTACGTCGCCCACAACTCCAGTCCACTTCTGCTCGATATTTTTTGCGAACCAATAACTAAGCTTAGTTCAACTAATTATCGCCAAAACTTCCATCACTCTCTCTTGCTTAGTTAGCATCAATTCGAATGGATTCGAACATGTTCAAACCGACTGTCGGCCCTATTATTGGCCACACTACAACTAATCATGCACGCATCTTCTTGCGCGGCGAACTTCAAAACAATGCACCGGTATTTGCAGGCATTCGTTATCGCCGACCTGGCGAAGAGCGCTGGTCCCAAGGTGTATTTGCAAAGTTGACGATCTTGCGTGATATGTCCGATGTGATTGCACTCAACGACCTTGCCACCGATACCGAGTACGAATACCAGGCAGGCTGGTTCAGCCCCATGAGCCCGGTGCACACCGTGGAAACGGTTCAGGAACTGCCGCTGCAATGGCCGCGGGATATCTACCGGTTTCGCACGCAGTCCAGCAAAGCCACGATTCCACGGGCCTATATCGTCGGTTCATGTCGTTACCTGCGCATGACCGCTGGCGTCCCGTCTGCACCGCATCTGGGGGACAGGATTTTCGCCTCGATCACGAATCTGGCGCAGCAGGCCGAACCGCCCATCAGCGCCATGTTGATGACCGGCGATCAAATCTATGTCGATGACCTGAACGTCATTGCTCCCGATCGGGAATACAAGGAAATACTCAGTAAGTACCGCGCAGCTTTTTCCCAACCCAATATTGCAAAGTTAATGTCCGGCGTGCCGACTTACATGATCCTCGATGATCACGAAATTGAAGACAACTGGCCCGCCAACGAAAGTAAGGCCGACGCCTACTTATACAAAAACGCCATCGCGGCGTATGAGTTGTATCAAGCCAGTCATAGCCCGGCACATCAACTTCTTTCCGACGGGCAAATAAATAGAAAACTGGAACACTATTGGTATCAATTCGCCGAAGGCGATATCGAATGGTTTGTCACTGACAGTCGAACCCGACGCAACCTGTCGGCCAATGATCGACGCATCCTCGACGAAGAGCAGGAACAGGCCCTGTGCAAATGGCTGGTTCACAGCCCGGCCAGGGTCAAATTCGTGGTCACCAGCGTGATGTTCTACCCCGACCGCAAAGCCCACGGCGATGACGCGTGGAAAGCCTTTCCCGAACAACGTCGGCGGCTGCTGGAGACCATTCGTACACACCGCATCAAGAACGTCTTCTTCGTTTCCGGCGATGTCCACGGCTCTTTGACAAGTCGTCTGAACCACAGCGAGGACCCGGACTTCGAGGTGCACACCATCGTCTCCTCCCCCCTGTGCAACAGCAAACTGCTGCCGTACGCCAAGGCCTCCACTTTCATCCTCGATCAACCGTTGGCGCGAACAGTCGCTGGCGACTATCAGCATGAACTGACCAGCCAGGTGGTCAGCGAGGACAACTTTGCTCATCTGACTGTCGATAACGAACAGATTCGCGTCAATTTTCACGATCGGGATGGCAAGCTTTTGCAGTCCACCAGTATCCCCTTGCGTTAAAAAAGCAAAAGATCGCAGCCTTCGGCAGCTCCTACAGGGTGTACACCATCCCAACGTAGGAGCTGCCGAAGGCTGCGATCTTTTCGGCTTGAAGCATTACTTTTAGCCGACTGCTGGAGAAATTCGTCCTCCTGCCGACATATTCTTATAGCACTTGGCCTTCATGTCTCTTGTCAGTCAGTGCCGCAATGATGCAACCTTGCCGCAGACAACAGTTAAGAGGGCGAGAGCCCGGCGCGATCAGCCTATTCGAAGTGAGTTTCCCTCCATATGAAGAGCCAACCCGATGCCGCCAGCCGTATGGTGGCCGAGGTAGTGACGCAGTTGCCTGTGCCCTCGCGGCTCGGCATGCTGCGTTTCGAACGGCTGAATGAAGCGAGCTGGGCGCTGCTGTTTCTCGATCCCAATTGCGAACGACAGTTCGGGCTGCCAGCCGTGGAGCTCTGTGCTCTGGTCGGCTCGCCCTACGCCAGCCTGATGGAGCCCGAAGCGCGCTATCAGCTGCATGACGCGGTACAGCAACAACTCACTGAAAGCCCGCACTACCTGATCCGCTACACCCTGCACACCGCCGCAGGCTCCTTGAACCTGCTGGAACTGGGCGAAGCCTACAAACAACACAATCGACATTTGCTGCGCGGCTACCTGCTGGTAGTCGACGGCCTGTTCGAGGGCGAGCAACTGCTGCCGGCCCTGGACCTCGAAACCCAGAACTCTCGCCTGCAAATCGCCCTGGAACTCAATCAGCGCGCCCAGCAGGAACAGCTTCTGCACCTGGACCGGGTGCGCGCCCAGCAAGACTTGATCCTGCTGCTGACCCGCCAGCGCTACAGCAGCAACAACTCCCTGAAAGAAGCCGCCGAACTGATTACTCGCAGTGCCTGTAACATTTACGAAATCGACTGCGCCAGCCTGTGGAACCTCGAAGGTTCACTGCTAGTGCCAATTTCGGCCTATCACCGCGCCAGCCAGGAATACCTGCTGCCTGAGTCGATCGACGTCAGTCACTTCCCCGACTACGTGGAAGCCTTGCACACCGGCCGCGCCATCGACGCCCACAACGCCATGCGCGACCCGCGCACCCGGGAAATGGCCGAACACCTGCGCTCGCGTGATGTGAATGCGATGCTCGACGCCAGTATTCGCGTCGACGGCCAAGTGGTCGGCGTGCTGTGTCTGGAACAGACCGGTACGCCCCGCGCCTGGCAATCGGACGAAATTGCTTTCGCCGGTGAGTTGGCGGATCAGTTTGCCCAAGTCATCAACAACCACAACCGCCGCACCGCCACCAGCGCCCTGCACCTGTTCCAGCGTGCGGTAGAGCAAAGCGCCAACGCCTTTTTGCTGGTTAATTGCGATGGCGTGGTGGAATACGTCAACCCGAGCTTCACGGCGATCACCCAGTACACCACCGAAGAAGTCCACGGCCAGCGGCTGTCGGAACTGCCGGCACTGGAAAACCTCAGCGAACTGTTATTCGACGCGCCCTCGGCGCTGGCCAAGAGCAACAGCTGGCAAGGCGAATTCAAAAGCCGCCGTAAAAACCTCGAACCCTACTGGGGCCAGTTGTCGATTTCCAAGGTTTACGGCGACAACCGCGAGCTGACGCATTACATCGGCATTTACGAAGACATCACCCAGACCAAGCTCGCCCAGCAGCGCATCGAGCGCCTGGCCTACACCGATAACCTGACCAACCTCGGCAACCGCCCGGCCTTCATCCGCAACCTCGATGAACGTTTCGCCCGAGACAGCGATACCCCGATCAGCTTGTTGCTGGTGGACATCGACAACTTCAAGCGGATCAACGACAGCCTCGGCCACCAGACCGGCGACAAACTGCTGATCAGCCTGGCCCGACGCCTGCGCAACAGCCTGAGCCCGAGTGGCAGCCTGGCGCGGTTCGCCAGTAACGAATTTGCCGTGTTGCTGGACGACACCGACTTGCGTGCGGGCCAACAGATTGCCAATCAATTGCTGGCGACCCTCGACAAGCCGATGTTCGTCGACAACCAGCTGATCAGCGTCACCGGCTCCGTGGGCCTGGCCTGCGCGCCTTTACATGGCCGCGACCCGCAAACCCTGATGCGCAACGCCGGCCTGGCGCTGCACAAGGCCAAGGCCAACGGCAAACACCAGGTTCAGGTGTTCACCGAAGCGCTGAATGCCGAGGCCAGTTACAAGCTGTTCGTCGAGAACAACCTGCGCCGCGCCCTGACCCAGAACGAGCTGGACGTGTTCTATCAGCCCAAGCTCTGCCTGCGCAGCGGTCGCCTGCTCGGGATGGAAGCCTTGCTGCGCTGGAACCATCCGGAAAAAGGCATGATCCGCCCGGACCAGTTCATCAGCGTCGCCGAAGAAACCGGGCTGATCATTCCCATCGGCAAATGGATCGCCCGCCAAGCCTGCCGCATGAGCAAAGACCTGACCGCCGCTGGCCTGGGCAACCTTCAGGTGGCAATCAACCTGTCGCCTAAGCAGTTCTCCGACCCAGACCTGGTGTCGTCCATCGCCAACATCCTCAAAGAAGAAGCACTGCCGGCAAACCTGCTGGAACTCGAACTCACCGAAGGCCTGCTGCTGGAAGCCACCGAAGACACCCACTTGCAGCTCGATCAGCTCAAGCGCCTGGGCCTGACCCTGGCCATGGATGACTTCGGCACCGGCTACTCGTCGCTCAGTTACTTGAAAAAATTCCCGATCGACATCATTAAGATTGATCGAAGCTTCATCCACGAAATCCCGGACAACCAGGACGACATGGAAATCACCTCCGCGGTGATCGCCATGGCCCACAACCTGAAACTCAAGGTCGTGGCTGAAGGCATCGAAACCGCCGAGCAGTTGGCCTTCCTGCGACGTCACCGCTGCGACGTCGGCCAGGGTTACCTGTTCGACCGTCCGATCCCCGGCGTAGAGCTGATCGAAAAGCTCAAGCGCTATCCGCGTGGCCCGATCGCCTGACATTCTTCAGTCATTGCACAAAACCCTGTGGGAGCGAGCAGGCTCGCTCCCACAGGGATAATTGGGCAAACTGGCGGTCTGACTACCTACATCCCCAACCTGACTGAGAGGACTGATCATGGTCTTGCGCTCGGAAATCCTGGTGAACAAAAACGTGCTCCCGACTAAAGAACAAGCTCTGCCTGGCCGCGAAACCCCAATGAACCTGCCGGAAAAACACTTCGTCCACGATGCCCCGCTGCTGGGCCCGTTCGTCACCGATGTGGATTTCGCGATCTTCGGCCTCGGATGCTTCTGGGGCGCGGAACGCAAGTTCTGGCAGCGTGAAGGTGTGGTCAGTACGGTGGTAGGTTACGCCGGTGGTTTCACGCCGAACCCGACGTATGAAGAAGTCTGCTCGGGCCTGACCGGCCACAGCGAAGTGGTACTGGTGGTCTACGAGCCGGCAAAAGTCAGCTACGAAGAGCTGCTGAAGATGTTTTGGGAATTGCACAACCCCACCCAAGGCATGCGTCAGGGCAATGACATCGGCACGCAGTACCGTTCGGTGATCTACGCCACCAACCCCACTCAGTTGGCAGCCGCCAAGCACAGTGAGCAGGTTTTCCAGGCCGAGTTGACCAAGGCTGGCAAAGGCACCATCACCACCGAAATCGAAGAAGCGCCGACGGTCTACTTCGCCGAGGCTTATCACCAGCAATACCTGGCGAAAAACCCTGAAGGGTATTGCGGGATTGGCGGTACAGGCGTGACTTGCCCGATTTAACCCCCAAAAAGCAAAAGATCGCAGCCTCGTTTCACTCGACAGCTCCTACGGGGTTACGCATTCCCTTGTAGGAGCTGTCGAGTGAAACGAGGCTGCGATCTTTTGATCTTGCTTGTCGATTTACCCTATTCGGCAATCAACCAATCCATCTGCCACCCACCCTGTGTCTGCCCCAACTTCTTGGACAACCACGGCAGCAACTCACGCAATTCCTCTTCCAGACCCCACGGCGGATTCGCAATCGCCAGCCCCGAGCCATTCAGACTGTTCGGCGTATCCAGCGGATGCACCAGCAACTCGACCCGCAACAACTTCGGCGCGCCCGTACCCGCCAGATCCTGATAAAAACGACGCAACATGCGCTGGTCCTTCACCGGGTACCAGATCGCCGCCACGGTCTGCCGCATCCGGCCAATCGCCTCTTTCAGCGACGCCGCGCAGCGCTGCATCTCATCCAGCTGCTCGAACGGCGGATCAATCAACATCACCGCCCGCTTCTCCTGCACCGGCAACATCGCACGCGGCACATGCCAGCCTTCACCCAGATGCACCTTCACCCGACGGTCACCGGCCATGTTGTCCTTGAGCAGCAAACCGTCTTCCGGATGCTTCTCGTTGAGCATCACCCGATCCTGCGGCCGCGTCAGACGCCGCGCCAACTCCGGCGACCCCGGGTAATAGCGCAACTGGCCATCCGGGTTCATGTCGTGCAGCACCTTCATGTAATCAGCGGTCAACGCCGGCAGATCCGGCTGATCCCACAAACGCGCAATACCTTCCAGGTACTCACCGGTACGGCTCGCCTGATCACCCTGCAGGTCATACAGACCAATGCCGGCGTGAGTGTCGAGATAGGCAAACGGCTGCTCCTTGCGCGACATCAAAGCGATGATGCGGGTCAAAGTCAGGTGTTTGAACACATCGGCGTGATTGCCGGCATGGAAGGCGTGACGATAATTCATGGCTGCTCCTGCGAAGGGCGGGAAGTTTACCTTGAAGCGAGGCGAACGTCAGGACCTCACAGCCGAGCGGGCAAGCTGCCACACAACCTGTAGCAGCTGGCGAAGCCTGCGTCCGGCTGCTCAGCAGTCGTAAACCCTGCTTGCACGGCGTGTCTGAAAAATCGCGAGTGCTGATTTTACGCCTGCTGCGCAGCCGGACGCAGGCTTCGCTAGCTGCTACAACTCGTGCGACTCAGCCAGAGTTGTTTGACTGAATCGCATCAGGGAAAGCGTCCGGAGTTACTCCTAAGGCCGAGCCTTCAATCGTCGCCCTAACACATCCAGCACATCACACCCATCCCGCAACGGAATGGCACAGAGCAAAGCAAAATCACTAAGAATGAAGGACTGACACTCAATCGAACCGCGCATGGACAAGTTCTCCATCACCTGGGTGACGGCACGAATTCGGTAGTTGGCAGCGTCATACAAAACATCCAGCGGCGCTTGGGTGTCGACGAACAGGGTTGGCATGTCGTCGCAATTACTGGTGAGCGCCATGAAGCGGCTTTGGGGATGGGGGGTTGGTTTTACGTAGGGTGGGTCGGGGTGAAGACTTTTCATTTTTGAAACCTCTGGTAGTAAATGGTCGCTACCATCGGCCTTCCTACAGGCTTGGGTGGCAGCTATACGCGGGGTAGGAATATCGAGACCAGAGAACTCGACCACACCGAAGCGTGCCCGCGCACAGCCGCCGCAACTGATCTTACGGACGCACGTTGATGGCCGCAATTCAGGTGTCGACGCCAAAGCGTCCTCTCTAGTATTGAAGGGTTCCTACACCCCGCCACTGAATTTTCAGTGACCACCAGAGACTATCGATGGAAAACATTTCGCACCAGTTCATGGAAACCGCCGCGGATTGAAGGAAACTTCCGAAGAACTTGCCCAGAAATTTCGCTCAAAAAGCAAACGTGGCGAAAGGCTTCACTGAAGCTTGGCTTGATTTCGCCACCTGTTGAATCCACCACCTATAGCTGCCGCTCAGCAACGCCAGAATTCGGCCAAGAGTGTGTAAAAAATGCCCGCCACTCTCTTGCCGCCGACTTCAGACGAAGCAGAATGCCAAGCTATCAAGATCTATCTCGGCGTAGCTCCCCAAATCGCCTTTGTAGAGATAGATCTTGGACACTCCTAGCTCGGATTGTAAGAACTCAACAAGCTTTCTAAGGCTACCGCTTTTAGACATTGTAGCCGGACGTACTACCGTTGCCTGTCCGGGTTCGTCATCGTAAATTCTGATCAGAAACACATCCTCTTCGTTCTGTATGTCGTAGTTACAACCACGGTACTCATATCCAAAATCGTGGTCGATATCATCAAAGCGAGTAGATTTCATTATCTTCAAAGTAGAGTCCGTTAAATATCACTCATAAACCAAGGAAGTGGACACAAGAAAGGGGACAGACTTATTTATTTTTCTAAGTTTTCAGAAATTCATGACTAGCTTAAGCACTAGCCTCACCAAGTTGAAAAGTCCTCCTGGCTCGCTTTATATAGATCTTCAACCCACGCCTCGGATAACTTGAGGTACACATCTTCAAAAAACGCCCTCGGATTTTTCATTTCATTCCACCCAGGAGGGAGCAAGGAGGGAGACATCGGATCATGTTCCAAAATCTCAGAAAAAACACTCGAGTCACCACCAAGAGCCTCTCCCAACACAAAAAACAAAACAAACTTGTGCCGATAACTCAACGCAGCGAAGCGCTTGACAATAAACCGAGATATCAAAAATCCTCTATCTGAAGGACACTCAGGATCGTACGACGACAACTCAACCCCAAGACTCTCCTCGCGATCATATATATCGAACCCGCCGAGAAAATGTCCTAAGCTTGGATTATATTGAACATTCAGATATGGATGCATCAGCATTAGATTTTCTCTATTGGATAAAGCGCCAAAGGCTGTAATGTCTCGAAGTCAAACTTCATCTCAAAGGCATTCATCTGCGGAATGAAACGCGGATTTTCTGGGTCTAAAGGATTAGGCTCATATCCCTGGCCTACATTTTCAGCCTCCATTCTTACTACCAAATTTCCTTTACTATCCTCCCCAGTAAAACGAGACATTTTTCTAGTCTCCCTTGTCATCGCTTCATTATAAGCATTCAGCTGCGCTCTATGACTTATAAACTTAGAGCTTGGAACGGCTCTCCACCTCTTTCTTTCACCATAAAGTTCGCAGCTAGTGGTTTTTTGCTGAGCAGCAGCACACGAACTATCTGCCCGACTCTTATACATAGCTCGCACTATAGCAATCCATTTTCTAATAGCTATTAATAACGTCATTCTTCAAACACCGATCATAACAAAGCACAATAAAACACTAAAAATGTAAAGCAAAATACGGACAAAACGCGGACGAATTTATTTGCTGCCATTATCAATATTAACAACACCTTCGAAGCTGGCAGCAAAAATAAATCCGCCCCCTTTGTTGATACCTTTGTTGCAAACTTGTCTGTTCAGACATCAGGCTGTCTCGTTCTGCAGGAATTAATTATTGCCATTTCCTTGTTTTTGATACCGCTCCAAACAATTAATGAGAACTGTCATAAACCGCCTTTGATCTTTAACATCATCATCAAAATACGTATCCATCTTTGAAAAAACCTCATCAAAACTATTACCCACTTCTAAAAAGTAAGACAAAGTGTCGATTAATGAAATGCGCTCTTGCTCACTATAAATAAAAAATTCCGGGCGTAGCAAGGCGTCAAAAAGCTCAGCAAGTTCATTGTCATCATTCACATTCTTCGAAACAATAATCTCCTCCCGCTCCAAATCATGTGTATTTTCAATATCAAAAACAAAAAGCAGACCTCGTATACTCCACAGTGTGTAGGGCTTATTCATCAGTCAAATTCCGTGTATGAAGTTTTAGCTTTACCATTTTTGTCCAGTATGACGACCGCTCTAGTCTGCTCACCATACTGCAATCCCTCCCTTTTAAATCCTTCACCTATTTTTTTACCCATTTCAATAGGTTGTCGTGAAGCATCTATACCACTCTGCCTAAAAATTAACTGAGCACGTTGTATTGCATTAAATTGATCACGATGACTGAGAAAACGCGTCGCGGCAGAAGGAATGACGGGCTCGCCTTTTTTCTTTCCTTTCTCGTACCTTTCTATTTCGCCCGTCGTGGGATTTCTGCCTTCCTTCACCCGATCAAGCTGGGATTGCAGGGTTGTTTGAGCTCCATGTTTCTGCTGAAAATGGGCACCATCAATCGATTCTTCCATTTCCTTCAAGCGCCTATAAAAAACCGACTCTGATAACTCATCAATTCTTGCTCGTCGCTGCTCAACCGCCATTTTCGGCAGCGCAGGCTCACCCTCATCAACCTTAACACCAGTCGTATCATCCGGCGCCTTACACCCCGGCTTATTCGGTGGCGGGCAATTCCCGCTCAACCCCAACGGATCAACCCACCCTGTCGGGTTCGGCGTGTACTGATACTGGTTTAGCCCACCCGCTAACTTGATCGGATCTGGCGTCAGATACCGACCAACCTCCGGATCATAGTACCGATGACGGTTGTAATGCAGGCCGCTCTCGGCGTCGAAGTACTGCCCCTGAAACCGTAACGGTTGCTCGAGCTGCTCTCCCCCACCGTACGCAAGGCGAGTGACTTTGCCGTAGGCGTTGTACTTCGCCGACCAGACAATCTCGCCGCCAAAATCGGTGAGTTCCTGCGGCGTACCCAGGTGATCGAGTTGGTAGTAAAACGGGCAAGCTTTGCGCGGGCCTTTGCCGTCGAGCATGGCCAAGGGGCGGAAGCTGCCGGGCTCGTAGACGTAGCTGCGGTAGTGCTCGCGGCTGCTTTCGGCGACGAGGTTGTCGCCCTGCCAGAAGAATTTGGTGGTGTTGCCGTCGACGGTTTTGGCGATGCGGCGGCCGAAGGCGTCGTAGCGGTAGCTGGCGCTGCGGCCGTCCGGGGTCGTGATGCCGACCAAGCGGTGCTGGCAGTCGTAGCGGTATTCGGTGACGAGTTTTTGCCCGGTGCCTCGGCGTTCGCGGATGAGGTTGCCAAAGGCGTCGTAGTCGTAATGGCGGTCGCCTTGCATGAGCAGGCGATTGCCTTTGACGGTGGACGGGCCGGGACGATCCTGCATCAGCAGGTTGCCCGCCGGGTCGTGGGCGAAGCTTTCCGGTGGGTCGTCGCGGGTGTGACGGACGCGGGTCAGGCGGTTGAGCGGGTCGTATTGGTAATTGCGTTGGCCGTGACGGGTGTCGGCGATGCTGTCGAGATTGCCGTTGGTGCTGTAGGCATAGTCGCGGCGATACAGTGTTTGGTGCTGTTGACTGACAGCGTGGGCCTTCAATCGGCCCTGATCGTCGTAGGCATATTCGCTGAGCAGCTGCCCCTGCTGGCGTTGCTGTTCGCGGCCGAAGGCAAATTGGTGACTGGTAAGGCGCGCGCCGTTGAGGTCGATGGCCGTGAGCGCACCGCCCTTGGCGTGGTGGTAATCGAGTTTGCTGCCGTCCGGCAGGCGCAGGCGATTGAGCTGACCGCAGGCGTCGTAGCCATAGCGCAGCGTGCCCCAGCCCTGATGCTCAGTGATCAGGCGGTCCTGCTGGTCGTATTCGAACTCCAGCGGATGGTCGTGACCGTCATCGACACTGACCAACCGGCCGAGGCTGTCGTAGCAATATTCAACCTTGATGCCGTCGGGCAGGGTTTTGACCAGCAATCGTCCGGCCGAATCCCGCTGATAAGCCATCACCAGCTGCGAACCGTCCTCGCCAAACTCGGTTTTCCCCAGCAACTGGCCGTTGAGGTCGTAGGCGTACGCCGTGCGTTGGCCGTCGAATCCGGTTTCCTGTCGGATCAAGCCATTGGGCGTGTAGTCCAGAAGGTATTTTTCGCCGGATTCGTTTTCGATTTCCGTGAGTAACAGCTGCGCGTTGTCGTAGCGGTACTTCAGTTGGGTGCCGTCGGCATTGATACGGCGGCTGACCAGGTGCAGGTCGTCGATGTATTCGTAGCGGGTGATGCGACCCAGCTCATCGCGTTCGGCGGTGATCTTGCCGTAGGCGTTGTAGCTAAACGCGCGGCTGGCGCCTGTAGGAAGCGTCGTCTGGATCAGCCGGCCAACGGCATCCCATTGGTACTGGGTAACGGCACCGTGTTCGTCCTGACGGGTAATCTGCCGCCCCAACGCATCGTAGGAAAACCGCCGCTGACCGCCGTCGGGCAAGGTTTCTTCGAGCAGTTGCCCCAAGGCGTTCCAGACGAACACATGCCGGCTGTTGTCCGGGTGGCGGATCGACAGCAGCAGCCCTTTCTCATCGTAGTGATAGTGGCTGACATGGCCGTCGGGGTCGGTCGCTTCGGTGATGTCGCCCTGAGCATTGCGCTGATATTTCCACACGGCTTTACCGCGGTGCCGCGCGTGCAGGAAACCGTTGCGGTACTCGTAGGCCGTCGGCTCGTCTTCCGGCGGAATCAGCGCAACCAATCGTCCGACTTCGTCGTAACGGTATTCGGTGATGGCGCCGAGCGGATCCTGCTCGGCAAGCAACCGGCCTTGATCGTCGTAGGCCTTGAGGTGTTCGCCACCATCCAGCTCGACCTTGCGCACCAGCCGCGCCCGGTCGTCGTGGACGTAAACCTCTTCACTGCCATCGATGTTCTGGACGGTGACACTGCCCTCGTCATCCCAGGCGTAACGCGTGTCCATCTGCGAAAACGACGCCCAATGGCGGACACATCGGGCAGCCTTGCCGGACCTTTCCCACTCCCAGAAGAAACTCGCCCCACCGGTCAATTGCCGCTGCAGGATGACGTGCTGATCGTCGTAGTCGTAACGCTCGCTTTCGCCGGCGGCGTTGGTTGCCTCGATCAGTTGATCGCGCTCGTCGTAGCTGTAACTGACCAGTGTCTGCTCGGTGTGCCAAGCCTCGTCGAGGGTCTGGGCCGGGACAAAAACCTGATAGTCGACGGCGACCAAATGGCTGCGGTCATAGCGCAACAGCAAGGCGCGGCCGGCGCCGTTGTCGAGGCGTTTGATGCGGTCTTGCCGGTCGCGGGTGATGCGCAGGCGGTTGCCGTAGACGTCGCTGATCGCCGTCAACCGACCGTTATGAAAGTGATAGAACCGCGCGTCGTCGCCAGCCTGGGCGAGAGTCAGTTCTTCCGGCTCGTCACTCAGATAAATCGCTGCCCGCGACAGACTGTTGTGGATCGCCGGGCGTTCACTGTTTGGCAGCGGAAAAGTCGTACGACGGTTTTCGTGGTCGATCCAGATGACGGTGTCGCCCTCGATTTCCAGGCGATGGGCGAGGCTGTGACTCCAGCCGAATCCGAGCCCGCAATCGATCTCCACCGCACTGGTGCGATAGAGCCGGGTGAAGTCGAACGGCAAAACCCCGTCCAGCGCACCGTCGGTCAGAGTCAGCAGTTCCTCGCCCGTGACCATCGACACCGGGCATTTGTTGGTGGCGGTTTTATCAACGGAATCGGCGCTGTCGCCATTGGGGTTTTTCGCCTGGTCAGGGACGTTGTCGTGGTGGTCGTTTTGCTTGAGCGTGGTATTGCGCTTGGCATCCCAGCGCAGTTGCATCCGGCCTTTTTTCATACCGGCCGCGATGCCCCTCGCAGCGACTTTTTTGTAGCGGTCGACGTAGCTGATGAAGCCATTGATGATCGTGAAAATCGCTTTGACGAGGCGCAGAACAGCGCTGAGTAATTGCGCAGCTCGATTAGCCAGGCGCATCGTCAAATAGGCGATACCGGCCCCTGCTGCAGCGAACGTCAGAACGATGCCAATCAGGATATCGATCAACAGCTGCACCACCATCGTCGACACGGCTTCGGCGGTTTTGCCGGCGATCTCGCCGGGCGGCAGCATGTCCAACCAGAGGCTGGCGGTGCGTAACAGCAGGCATAGCGCCGCTTCGTCACTGGCCAGCAGTTGGGCTTTTTCCATGACATCGGGGGCGGTTTCCGCGAGGTTCTTCAGCTCTGCGGCGCTCTCGCCCAACCGCTCACCAAACTTCCCGGGATCCTTGAGGATGTCCGAAAGCAGGCCGATGCCGTCCCACACGCCCTCGATTGCCGCCCAACTTCCCGCGAGCATTCCATTGCCTACAGCAACCGAAGAAGATTCCGACCACTTCGGTTTAAACGTCTTCCATTCATCACGCAGCCATTTCTCAAGTTCCTTCGTCAGGCCGTTATAGGAAGAGAAAAGATCTTCAACTTGCTGCGGTGTGACTTCGTTGTGGACGTGAACGCGGTAGAACTTGCCGGGTGTACCGGTGAACGTTCCCTTGCCGTTTTTATCGAGTGTGACCGGCGTCTTTTCGCCGCCATCGCTGGCAATCACATCGACCTGAATGTTGCCCACCGGAATGTCATAAACCGACTCGAACTTGCTCTCTATCTCTAGCTTTCCGCCCTTCGGACACTGCACGACGGTGGATAAAAACTCGTCATCGCCGCTGCTGACAGCGGTGCTGGAGTTGCCGAAGCGGATGATCCGCTCCATGCCCATCAGAGAAGGCAGATCCGCCGCGCGGCTGGCCTTGTCCGCCGCCCGACTGAACCAGCGCTTCAACTGTTCGCGGTAAAGGGAAAGGGTGTCCGGAAAACTGTCGAGCTCCTGCTCGATACGCACAATCTGATCCATCAGTTCAGCTCCGCCATCAGGTAATCCACCAACGCTTGTTTCGGTGCTTTCGGCAGGTCCGGCGCCTCAAGAAAGCTCGCGACCTTGTGACGCAACACGCTCATGGAAAACGCCTCATAGAGATCAGGGCGGTCTTCACTCAACCACTTCAGCAAATTGTTGACGCGGGTTGTCGCGGACTCCGAGGCGAGGTGTTTAAGCAGCGATTCAGAAACCTCCCACCACGGAAACAAGCGGGAGGTTTTCAGCGCATTACCACCGATTTCGAGCGGCTGGCCATTGATCAAACAGCGCCCGATCACAGGCATTAACTGCGTAGCGTTAACCTCGGCAGACTGAAGGATCGACAGCAAATAACGCCCATCCCAAAAGCGAAAAAACACCGCATTACCGTTGGGCAGGAGGACTTGGGTAAGGCTGCGCAAATGCTCGACCAGCACTTCTCGAGAGGCAGTAGAAACCGCCAGCCAACCCCAGTCGCGAGACTCAGTCATGGCGACCCACTGCAGAAACTCACTGCCGGCAGCGACGATTCCGACATAGGGCATTACCGGTGCCCACTCGGCGTAAGCGGTGTCGGCCCAGATCGGACTGGGTGCTTGAGCGGAGATCGAACGCTGCCAGGCTTTAAACGGTTCAGCGGCGCTCGCGTTGCTGAAAACCGCGAACAACTGCTCGGAAGGTTTGAGCGGTTGGCGATCCAACCAGGCGTGGGGTGACAAGGCATCAGGCTGCACAGACACCCTCCTTGCAGCGCTCACATTCCTCACAGAACGGCGCGTCGCTTTTCAGGCTCAGAATCTGTGCGGCACTCAGCAGCGCTGCCGGTGCGGCGACGAGTTTCAACGGCGTATCCGGCGAGGTCGGCGAAGCAGCCATGGCCGGCATCAACGCGCCCCCTACCTGAATCGGCACGCTGCTGAAGATCCCGCCCGGCCCAATGTTGATCCACTGCCCGCCCGCCTGAATCGTCGCGCTGGCACCGCCGTCGATCACCACTTGCTGGCCGGCGCTGACATGGAATTGCTGACTGGCATTCAGCGCCTGGCTGGTCACGCGAATGTGCCGGTCACCGACCACCACCAGGTGATCATCCAGCTTCACTTCGGTCTGGCGCTCGCCGTGAGTGATGCGTTGCTCGTCGGCCTTCAGCTCATGGCGAGCAGTGCCGGTGACGACGATGCTGCGGGCGTTATCGACCTGCACCTGTTGATCATTCAGTACGTGCTGAGTCCAATTTCGCTGGGCGCGCAGGTAGATTTCCTCGGCGCCTTTGCGATCCTCGATGCGCAATTCGTTGTAACCGCCGCCACCGGGACTGCTCTGGCTGCGGAAGATGCTGCGGGTTTTGTCGGCGGGAAGATCGAGCGGCACCGGGGTTGCGGCGTTTGGCAGGCAACCCATCACCAGCGGTTTATCGGCATCGGCGTCGACGAACCCCACCAGCACTTCCATGCCGACTCGCGGGATCATCACGCTGCCATAACGGTCGTGCGCCCAGCCGGTGGCGACGCGCAGCCAGCAACTGGAGTGTTCATCGAGCTGACCGTCACGGTCCCAGGCGAGCTGAACCTTGACCCGACCGAACTCGTCGCAATGGATTTCGCTGTCGGCCGGGCCGGTCACCACGGCAGGTTGATAGCCGAGCATGCGTGGTTTTTCCGGCCCGAGTGGAGGGCGAAACGAAACGTCCCACGGTGTTGCCAGAAAGGTATTGCGATAGCCCTGGAAATCATCCGGATTGTCGCTGGTGACTGACTCTTCCAGCACTTGCGGCTGGCGGCCGCGGTGCTCGATTTCGGTGATCAACCACAGGTCATTCCATGCCTGACGTGGATGCTCGGCCAGGTGCAGGAAGTGCCCGCTGACCAACGCCGATTCGTCGCCACGACCTTCGGCCTGACGGAAGTCCGCGTTGTGGCGTTCGAGTGCTCGTTGGGCCAGATGTTTGCCGTGTTCGCGGTCGGTGAATTGGCCAGGAAAGTGGTAGTCCTCCAGCACTGGACGCTGCTCGCTGTCCAGGCCGCTCTCAAGTTGCAGACGCGGTTTGCGGAAGTCGTAATCGCGACGGGTGACCGCTGTCGTCCGGGTTTCCAGTCGCACGTTGAAACGTTTGATGGCCGGCGCATCCGCCGCCATTCCGCTGCCCGGCAGGTAGAGCGTCGGCTCGGGCAGACGAGGGAAAACCGTCTGATCATCACCAAACACCAACAGGTGCCCGTCGAGGCTGTGCTGAAAGTGGTAGTGAATGCCGATCTCGGCACACAGCCGCTGGATGAACGCCAGGTCGCTTTCGGCGTATTGCACGCAGTACTCGCGAGGGGAGTAGTCGCTGCCGAGCCGGAACTCGAAGGCATCGCGCTGGATGCCATGGTCCTTGAGGATTTGCGCGACGATCGCCGGCACGCTTTTGTGCTGGAAAATTCGCTGATTGATGCGCTGACCGAGGTAGGCCAAACGCGGCACGAGACTGATTTGATAGCCCGTCAGGCGTTGTCCGGAATCGCTTTGGCCAACGCGAAGAATCTGACCATGAATGCCGGAACCCTGCGCATCAAAACTCAGAAATGCCTGACGATGCAGCAGGCTTTCGAGTTCGATGTCCGGCCGTTCGCTGACCAGTTCCAGGTCAAAACGGTAGGGCTGGCTGATGGCTTCATTGCCCGTGAACTCAAGCACCTTGAGCTCATTCTGGACGCCGTCGATCGTCAACGTGAAACGCGGTTGATTGGCAGGAGCGAACATCCGATGTGTCTCTGCAGAATGAAGGCGGGCGATTCTGCATGAGCGACAAGGGGCATTGATGGAGGGACAATAAAATCAGATTCGCCCTACTTTTTTAGAGATTTTTCCTTCAAGAATCGGTGTATGTGGCTACAGACATTTCCCTCAAAACCACCACCAACCCCTGTGGGAGCGAGCTTGCTCCGGGCGGCGATCCGACGATTGCGGTTGCTCATTCAACATTGATGTCGACAGACCCGACGCTATCGCGAGCAAGCTCGCTCCCACAGGGGAACTTCAATACCTCGGGCCTGGCGCAGGCAAAAAAAACGGCCCGCCTCCAAAAGGACGCGGGCCGTTTTCATGTTCGGCGAAAGGTCAGAGCATCAGCTCATCCCCATCACTTGTTCAGGCGGAAATCTGCCTCGGCAGCGGCGAAGCGCTGAAGCATGCCTTTCGTAGGCTCGCCCAGTTTGCTGACGATGTAGATCGCCAGGCTGGCGAAGATGAAGCCCGGGATAATTTCGTACAGGCCCAACAGTTCGAAATGCTTCCAGACCATCACGGTGATCGCGCCGACCAGGATGCCGGCCAGTGCGCCGTCGCGGGTCATGTCTTTCCAGATCACGGAGATCAGGACAACTGGACCGAAAGCAGCGCCGAAACCGGCCCAGGCGTAGCTGACCAGACCCAGCACGCGGTTTTCCGGGTTAGCGGCCAGCGCGATAGCGATCAGGGCAACCAGCAGCACCATGGCACGACCGACCCAGACCAGTTCCAGCTGGGAAGCGGTTTTACGCAGGAAGGTTTTGTAGAAGTCTTCGGTCAGTGCGCTCGAGCACACCAACAGTTGGCAGCTCAGGGTGCTCATTACGGCAGCCAGAATGGCCGACAGCAGTACACCGGCGATCCATGGATTGAACAGGATTTTCGCCAGTTCGATAAAAACACGCTCGTGGTTTTCGGTCACAGGACCGGCCAGCTCCGGATGCGCCGAGAAGTAAGCGATACCGAAGAAGCCTACAGCGACGGTGCCGCCCAGGCACAGGATCATCCAGGTCATGGAGATACGGCGAGCGTTAGCGATCGACTTGACCGAATCCGCCGCCATGAAACGCGCGAGGATGTGCGGCTGGCCGAAGTAGCCCAGGCCCCAGCCCATCAGCGAGATGATGCCGATGAAAGTGGTGTTTTTCAGCATGTCGAAGTTGCTTGCATCTTGCGCTTCGATGGCCAGGAACGTGGTGTCGACACCACCGGTGGCCAGCAGCACGATGATCGGCGTCAGCAACAGGGCGAAGATCATCAGGGTGGCTTGTACGGTGTCAGTCCAGCTCACGGCCAGGAAACCACCGACGAAGGTGTAGGCAATCGTCGCCGCAGCGCCAGCCCACAGTGCAGTCTCGTAGGACATGCCGAAGGTGCTTTCAAACAGACGGGCACCGGCCACGATGCCGGAAGCGCAGTAGATGGTGAAGAACACCAGGATCACGACCGCGGAGATGATCCGCAGCAGGCCGCTTTTGTCTTCGAAACGGCTGGAGAAGTAATCCGGCAGGGTCAGCGCATCGCCGTTGTGCTCGGTCTGCACACGCAGACGGCCGGCGACGAACAGCCAGTTCAGGTAAGCACCGACGATCAGGCCGATGGCGATCCAGCTTTCGGACAGACCGGACATGTAGATAGCGCCCGGCAGGCCCATCAACAACCAGCCGCTCATGTCGGAGGCGCCGGCGGACAATGCAGTCACGACGCTGCCCAGGCTGCGACCGCCCAGAATGTAGTCAGAAAGGTTGTTGGTGGAGCGATAGGCCATGAAGCCGATCAGCACCATTGCTGCGATGTAGATCACGAAGGTGATCAGAGTTGGATTGCTTACGCTCATTCGAGTGATGCCCTGGCTTTGTTTTTATGTAGCGGCGAGGTGTGAAACGCCGACAAACGACAATGTTTGTTCAGACGATTTCCAGCCCCACGCATTTATGACTGATGTTTCCCCAGGAAAGCCATCAGCCGGTGCACCTGACTTTCTAGCCGGTTGCACCTTGGGCGCGAATGCTATTCAACAAAGCAAATAAGGTGCAACCAGTTTCGCGAGAATAAGTTGCACCTAGTCGGATTTATCTGAAAAAAGCCTGTTTTTGCTCCCTTTTAGGGCAGTTCCAGCGTTTTGCTAGAAGCAAAAGCACCAAGCAGGAGCGGTACGTTCGTACCGGAATTTAATTCCTGACGAGCTGCGTATTATTCCGACAAAAAAAGGGTTGCACCCGGTTGCACCTCGACGGTTGCACGGCTAATCTTGCCGCCAGCTGATGCCACGCGGTCGTGGCAAACATGAGGATAAAAATATGGCTACCACCACCCTTGGGGTCAAACTTGACGACCCGACCCGCGAGCGCCTCAAGGCTGCCGCGACCTCGATTGATCGCACGCCGCACTGGCTGATCAAGCAGGCAATTTTCAATTACCTGGAAAAACTCGAGGGTGGTGCAACCCTGACCGAGCTGAGCGGTTTGATCAGCAAAGACGCTGACGACGCCGGCGAAGTCCATGCCGACCACGCGCACCAGTGCTTCCTCGAATTCGCCGAAAGCATCCTGCCGCAATCGGTGCTGCGCGCCTCGATCACCGCCGCTTACCGTCGCCCTGAGCCGGAAGTGGTGCCGATGCTGATCGAGCAGGCTCGCCTGCCGATCGCCATGGCCGAAGCCACCAACAAGCTCGCCGCCTCGATTGCCGAAAAACTGCGCAATCAGAAGAGCGCCGGCGGCCGTGCCGGGATTGTTCAGGGCCTGTTGCAGGAATTTTCCTTGTCCTCCCAGGAAGGCGTGGCACTGATGTGCCTGGCCGAAGCGCTGCTGCGCATCCCGGACAAAGGCACCCGTGACGCGCTGATCCGCGACAAGATCAGCACCGGCAACTGGCACCCGCACTTGGGCAACAGCCCGTCGCTGTTCGTCAACGCCGCCACTTGGGGCTTGCTGCTGACCGGCAAACTGGTCGCCACCCACAACGAAGCCGGCCTGACGTCGTCCTTGAGCCGCATCATCGGCAAGAGCGGCGAGCCGATGATCCGCAAGGGCGTCGACATGGCCATGCGCCTGATGGGCGAGCAGTTCGTGACCGGCGAAACCATCGCCGAAGCCCTGGCCAACGCCAGCAAATTCGAAGCCAAAGGCTTCCGCTATTCCTACGACATGCTGGGTGAAGCCGCACTCACCGAGCACGACGCCCAGAAGTACCTGGCCTCGTACGAACAAGCCATCCACTCGATCGGCAAAGCGTCCCACGGTCGTGGGATTTATGAAGGCCCGGGCATTTCGATCAAGCTCTCGGCACTGCACCCGCGTTACAGCCGCGCCCAGTACGAGCGCGTGATGGACGAGTTGTACCCGCGCCTGCTGTCGCTGACCCTGTTAGCCAAGCAATATGACATCGGCCTGAACATCGACGCCGAAGAAGCCGACCGCCTCGAGCTGTCGCTGGATCTGCTGGAGCGCCTGTGCTTCGAGCCGCAACTGACCGGCTGGAACGGCATCGGTTTCGTGATCCAGGCTTATCAGAAGCGTTGCCCGTATGTGATCGACTACGTGATTGACCTGGCTCGTCGCAGCCGTCATCGCCTGATGATCCGTCTGGTAAAAGGCGCGTACTGGGACAGCGAAATCAAACGCGCCCAAGTCGAAGGCCTGGAAGGCTACCCGGTCTACACCCGCAAGGTGTACACCGACGTTTCCTACATCGCCTGCGCCCGCAAACTGCTGTCGGTGCCGGAAGTCATCTACCCGCAATTCGCCACGCACAACGCCCACACCCTGTCGGCCATTTATCACATTGCCGGTCAGAACTATTACCCCGGCCAGTACGAGTTCCAGTGCCTGCACGGCATGGGCGAACCGCTGTACGAACAGGTTGTAGGCAAAGTTTCCGAAGGCAAGTTGAACCGTCCGTGCCGCGTGTACGCACCGGTCGGTACTCACGAAACCCTGCTGGCGTACCTGGTACGTCGTCTGCTGGAAAACGGCGCGAACACCTCGTTCGTCAACCGCATCGCCGACCAATCTATTTCGATTCAGGAGCTGGTGGCCGATCCAGTGGCCAGCATCGAGCAGATGGCGACGCTGGAAGGCGGCTTCGGCCTGCCGCACCCGCGTATTCCGCTGCCGCGTGATCTTTATGGTGCCGAGCGCGCCAACTCCAGCGGCATCGACATGGCCAACGAACATCGTCTGGCTTCGCTGTCCTGCGCCCTGCTGGCCACTGCTCACAACCACTGGAAAGCTGCGCCGATGCTCGGTTGCGCCTCCAGCAGCGAAACGCCTGCGCCGGTTTTGAATCCGTCCGATCTGCGTGATGTGGTCGGCCATGTGCAGGAAGCGACCGTCGAAGACGTCGACAATGCGATCCAGTGCGCCTTGAGCGCCGCGCCGATCTGGCAGGCCACTCCGCCCGCCGAACGTGCCGCGATTCTGGAACGTGCCGCTGATTTGATGGAAGGCGAGATTCAACCGCTGATGGGCCTGCTGGCTCGCGAAGCCGGCAAGACCTTCGCCAACGCCATCGCCGAAGTACGTGAAGCCGTGGACTTCCTGCGTTATTACGCCGTGCAGGCGCGCAACGATTTCACCAACGACGCCCACCGCCCATTGGGCCCGGTGGTGTGCATCAGCCCGTGGAACTTCCCGCTGGCCATCTTCAGCGGCCAAGTCGCTGCTGCCCTGGCTGCCGGCAACCCGGTCTTGGCCAAACCTGCGGAACAAACCCCGCTGGTAGCTGCTCAGGCCGTGCGTTTGCTGCTCGAAGCCGGGATTCCGGAAGGCGTGCTGCAACTGTTGCCGGGCCGTGGCGAAACCGTTGGCGCTCGTCTGGTCGGTGACGATCGGGTCAAAGGCGTGATGTTCACTGGTTCCACTGAAGTCGCTCGCTTGCTGCAACGAAACGTCGCCGGTCGCCTGGATGCTCAAGGTCGCCCGATTCCGCTGATCGCCGAAACCGGTGGCCAAAACGCGATGATCGTCGACTCCTCGGCACTGACCGAACAAGTTGTGATCGACGTGGTGTCCTCGGCCTTCGACAGCGCCGGTCAACGTTGCTCGGCGCTGCGTGTGCTGTGCTTGCAGGAAGATTCCGCTGACCGTGTCATCGAAATGCTCAAAGGTGCCATGGCGGAATGCCGTCTCGGCAACCCTGAGCGGCTGTCCGTGGACATTGGCCCGGTGATCGACGCCGAAGCCAAGGCCGGTATCGAGAAGCACATCCAGGGCATGCGTGACAAAGGTCGCAGCGTGTACCAGGTGGCCATTGCCAACACCGAAGAAGTCAAACGCGGCACCTTCGTGATGCCGACGCTGATCGAGCTGGAAAGCTTCGACGAACTGCAACGGGAGATCTTCGGTCCGGTGCTGCACGTGGTTCGCTACAAGCGCAAAGACATCGATCAGCTGATCGGTCAGATCAACGCTTCCGGCTACGGCCTGACGCTGGGCGTGCACACCCGCATCGACGAGACCATCGCCAAGGTGATCGACAACGTCAACGCCGGTAACGTCTACGTGAACCGCAACATTGTCGGTGCTGTGGTCGGCGTGCAGCCGTTCGGTGGCGAAGGCCTGTCGGGCACCGGCCCGAAAGCAGGTGGTCCGCTGTATCTGTACCGTCTGCTGTCGACGCGTCCTACCGATGCAATCGAACAATCCTTCGCTCGCGGCGACGCTATCGCTGCGCCGGACGTTCGTCTGCGTGATGCCATGAGCAAACCGCTGAAGGCCCTGCAAGCCTGGGCTGACAGCAACAAGTTTGCCGACCTGAGCACCCTGTGCGTGCAGTTCGCGGCGCAATCGCAAAGCGGGATCACCCGTGTTCTGGCCGGCCCGACCGGCGAGCGCAACAGCTACGCCATCCTGCCGCGCGAACACGTGCTGTGCCTGGCGGAAGTCGAAGGCGATCTGCTGACGCAACTGGCGGCGGTATTGGCCGTAGGTGGCTCGGCAGTGTGGCCGGAAGCTGAATTGACCAAGGCGTTGTTCGCACGTCTGCCAAAGGAAGTTCAGGCGAAGATCAAGCTGGTTTCCGACTGGAGCAAGGACGAAGTGCTGTTTGATGCGGTTCTGCATCACGGCCATTCCGATCAGTTGCGTGCGGTCTGCCAGCAAGTGGCCAAGCGTGCCGGTGCGATTGTTGGGGTTCATGGTTTGTCGCAAGGCGAGACCAACATTGCGCTGGAACGTCTGGTGATCGAGCGGGCGTTGAGCGTTAACACTGCTGCGGCGGGTGGTAATGCCAGTCTGATGACTATCGGCTAAACCGCGATAAAACCAGGCACCTGCAACAGGTGCCTGGTTTGCAAAAATCCCCTGTGGGAGCGAGCTTGCTCGCGATAGCGGTCTGTCAGTCACATCCTTTTTGGATGTGCCGCCGCTATCGCGAGCAAGCTCGCTCCCACATTTGTTTTGTGGCGCCTTCTAAGTCGGCGCTCTGCTCCACCATCACGCTCATCAATCATCCTGTTCAGTCCACCCTTCCCACGCCTAGACTCGGCCCATTCCAAAAAAAGGTAGGCCGCCATGTCCGAGACGTTGCTCAGTTCCCGCAATCTGGCTTTCGAGCTGTATGAAGTCCTTGATGCCGAGGGCCTGACCCAGCGCGAGCGTTTCGCCGAGCACAACCGCGAGACCTTCGATGCTGCCATCGGCACCGCCCGCACCATCGCCGAGAAGTTCTTTGCTCCGCATAACCGCAAGGGCGACGAGAACGAGCCGCGCTATGAGGACGGTCAGGCGATTCTGATTCCGGAAGTGAAACCGGCGGTGGATGCCTTCCTTGAAGCCGGTTTCCTCAACGCCGCGCGCAGTTTCGACGCGGGCGGGATGCAACTTCCTACGCTGTTGTCCCAGGCCTGCTTTGCGCATTTTCAGTCGGCCAACGCGGCGTCGACCTCTTATCCGTTCCTGACCATGGGCGCGGCGAACCTGATCGAAAGCTTTGGCACCGAGGAGCAGAAACAGCGCTTCCTGCAACCGATGATCGACGGTCGTTTCTTCGGCACCATGGCACTGACCGAACCGCATGCCGGCTCGTCGCTGTCGGATATTCGTACCCGCGCCGAGCCTGCGTCTGACGGCACGTATCGACTCAAGGGCAACAAGATCTTCATCTCCGGCGGTGATCATCCGCTGTCGGAAAACATCGTGCACATGGTGTTGGCGAAATTGCCGGACGCACCGGCCGGGGTGAAAGGGATTTCGCTGTTCATCGTGCCCAAGTTTCTGGTCAACGACGACGGCAGTCTGGGCAAACGCAACGATGTACTGCTGGCCGGGCTGTTCCACAAGATGGGCTGGCGCGGTACTACGTCCACCGCGCTGAATTTCGGCGATAACGGCGAGTGTGTCGGCTATCTGGTGGGCAAGCCGCACCACGGCCTGAGCTACATGTTCCAGATGATGAACGAGGCGCGGATCGGCGTCGGCATGGGCGCGGTGATGCTCGGTTACGCCGGGTATTTGTATTCTTTGGAGTACGCCCGCGAGCGTCCGCAAGGCCGCGTGCCGGACAGCAAGGACCCGAACACCGCACCGGTGGCGATCATTCAACATGCCGACGTCAAACGCATGTTGCTGACCCAGAAAGCCTACGTCGAAGGCTCGTTCGACCTTGGGTTGTACGCGGCGCGACTGTTTGACGACACCACCACGCTTGAGACTGAAGCCGAGCGCAAACAGGCCCATGAGCTGCTGGATTTGCTGACACCGATCGTCAAATCCTGGCCGTCGGAGTTTTGCCTGAAGGCCAATGAACTGGCCATCCAGATTCTTGGCGGCCACGGTTACACCCGCGAATATCCGGTTGAGCAGTACTACCGCGACAACCGTTTGAACCCGATTCATGAAGGCACTCATGGCATTCAGTCGCTGGACTTGCTGGGACGCAAACTGGCACAGAACGGTGGTGCGGGGCTCAAGCAATTGATCCGTCTGATTGCCGATACCGCCGAGCGCGCTCAAGCGTATGAATCTTTAACCGCGCTGCGTGAGCCGCTGGAGAAATTAGTGGCGCGCCTGCAAACGGTGACCATTGGCCTGCTGACGGATTTGGGGCAAGGCAAGGTTAATAGCAGCCTGGCGAACTCGGCGCTGTACCTGAAAGTGTTCGGACACACGGTGATTGGCTGGCGCTGGTTGGAGCAGGCGATTCGCGCCGAGGAAGGGTTGGCCAAAGGGAATGTGGCGGATGTGAGCTTCTATAAAGGCAAGCTGCAGGCGGCGCGGTATTTTCTGACGTGGGAAGTGCCGGGTTGCCACCATGAATTGGCGATTCTTGAGGCTCGGGATGATGTGTGTCTTGGGATGCAGGATGAGTGGTTTTGACCAGCAATAGATCGGTGTAACGGCCACAAAAAAGATCGCAGCCTTCGGCAGCTCCTACAGGGAAACGCATTCCAATGTAGGAGCTGCCGAAGGCTGCGATCTTTTGATCTTGATCTTTTAGCTCAGCTTGAAGCCACCCATCTGCCGCGCCAAATCATCGGCCAACCGCTGCAATGTCTGACAATCCTCGCGGCACGCCCTGACCTCCCCCGCGGTGGCACGGGCCAGATCAGAAATCCCCTGCACGTTCCTATTGATCTCTTCGGTCACCGCCGACTGCTCTTCCGTCGCCGTCGCCACCTGATGGTTCATGTCGCTGATGCGCTCCACCTGGCCGGTAATCGCCGTCAAGGACGCCCCGGTCCGCTGGCTCGACTCGACACCCGTACCGGTCGCCGCTTGCCCGGAATGCATCGACGACACCGCGTTCTCCGCGCCTTGCTTGAGGCTGCCAATCATCTGCTGAATCTCATCCGTCGACGACTGCGTCCGCCGCGCCAACGTCCGCACTTCATCCGCCACGACCGCAAACCCACGGCCCATGTCCCCGGCCCGCGCCGCTTCGATGGCCGCGTTGAGCGCGAGCAAATTAGTCTGCTCGGAAATCCCGCGAATCACTGCCAGCACCTGATCGATGGATGCCACCTGATGGGCCAACTCGCCCACCGCACTGGCAGCAAGGCCGATTTCATCGGACATGCTTTCAATATGCCGGATCGACCCGCCCACCACTTCCCGCGCCTGCATCGCCTCATCCCGGGCAGTTTGCGAAGCCACCGCAGCGTTGCCGGCATTCTGGGCGATTTCCTGCACGGTCAGGCCCATTTCGTGGACGGCGGTGGCGACCATGTCAGTCATTTCCTGCTGACGGCCGGAGCGTTCGGCCGTGTTGTCCACCACCCGCGCCACCTGGCCGACTGCTGTGCGTAAACGCTCGCTGGTGGTCAACACTTCGCCAATCATGTCGCGCTGACTTTCCAGGAACCGATTGAAGCCACGAGCCAGGTCACCGAGCTCATCGGCGCGGCTGGAATCTAACCTGTGGGTCAAATCTCCCCCACCGCTACCGATTGCTACCAGCGCTGCTGTTACCTGACGGATCGGCCGCACCAATCCGCGGGCCAGCAACACCACCAGCAACAGGCACACCAGCGCCACCGCCAGGCCGATGCCGCTGCTCATCCACATGGCGCGACGGGCTTCAGCGTAGATCTGCGACTGCGGCACTTCGGCCACCAGGGTCCAGCCCAAGTCCCGCAACGGCAGGCTCAACGCCAGATAATCTTCGCCGTCGCGGACAAAGCTACTGTTGGTGGCAACTTTTTGACCCATCACCGCTTGTGCGGCAGTTGCGCCGATTTGCTCGGCCAACGTGCGTTTGCCGCTGAATTGCGCTTCGGGATGAACCTGGATCAAACCGTCGGAACGCACGAGATAGACCTTGCCGCGCTCACCGAAGTTGAAATTGTGGATCAGCTCCGACAGCTCTTTCATGCTCAGGCCAAGCCCGGCGACGCCCACGACTTTGCCGGCCTGTTCGACCTTGAGGTCGATGAACAGCGCCAATTCGCCGGTCGCGGTGTCATTGTCGATATTGAGGGTGCGCGGCTGATTGCTGTCGAGAAACGAGTAGAACCAGGCGTCTTTGGGGTTGGAACGGCTGAGGGTCCGGTCCAGACCTTTTTCAGTGAAGTAATTGCTTGAGGGAGTGCCGACGATCAGCGCGGTAAAGGCCTTGTGCTCGGCGCGGATGCCTTCCAGATACTGCACGAACGTGGCGGTCTGGGCGCTGTTTTCGCCCCCGGCCAACCAGTCGCGCACCATGCTATTGCTGGCGATGTCCTTGGCGGCGGTGAGGGGTTGAACGAGGATTCGCTCGATGTCGTTGCGCATCGCTTCGATGCTCGACGGTAGCGCTTGTTCGACCAGATAGCGCTCGGCGAGACGGTTGACCACGAGGGTATAAACGCCAACCACGATCAGAATACTGACCAGCAGGGCGGTGCCCATACTCAGGATCAACTGCCATTGAATACTGCGTCGCCAGAACTGCATGGAGCACCCCCAAAGAATAAGAGGCTGAAACACTGCAACAGCCGTGCCGATTGTATACAACGCAAACGACAATTTATTCTTTGGTTGTGCGCAAAGCCGATCAGGCCTGATTGATCGTCTTGGAGATCACTTCAACCGTGGCGCTGACTTGCTCTTGGTAACGGTCGAGTTCCTGCTTGTGCTGTTTCTGCATTTCGATCTGCTGGGAGCACAGATTCATCGCGGCCAGCACCAGCAAGCGGTCACCGATCAGCGTCGGGTACTTCTTTTTGGTGTCAGCCAGGGCAGCCTTCAGCATTAACGCGGCGTCCAGCAGGGTTTGCTCTTCCCCGGCCGGCGCCTTGATCGAATAGTCCTCCCCCAGGATGGAGACGACTTTTACCCCTGCGGCACCGTGACTCATGCGCTGACTGGGCCGGCGCTGACGCGCTCAACCAGGGCCTGGATGCGTGCGGCGGTGTCACCTTGTTTCTCTTCCTGTTCCATCAGGCTCAGTTGCAGGCTTTCGTTTTCATCCTTGGCCTGGGCCAATTCTGCGCTCAGGGTTTGGTTAGTGCCGAGCAGGGTCTGGTTCTGTTGCACCAGGTCGCTGACCAGCTGTTCCAATTGGCTTAGGGATGCTTCCAACATTTTGATTTTCCGAGCATTTTCAAAGGGCGCGTACGATAAAGAAAAGTCACCACGGATGCCAGGGTTATCCAGGCGCAAGGCCTTGATTTTGCTGGCGGGCGACCTTCCTCGCGAACTTTAAAGACTGTGATTGGCGGATCTGGTTCCTGCACTTCGTCGCCCGAGCGGGCGTGCGACAAATACGCGCAGGGGCTCAAGACTTCAGTCGTATGACCGATAAGTCACCCATACGTCAGTCTCAGCGCGGCACGGATGCGCTCTTTTCGGTAAATACCATGTCCCTTCGTAATATGAACATCGCGCCACGGGCGTTCCTCGGCTTCACCCTGATTGGCGGTTTGATGCTGGTTTTGGGGGTATTTGCCTTGAACCAGATGAGCAAGATTCGCGGCGCCGGTGAAGACATCGCTTCCATGAGTGTGCCGAGCATTAAAAGCCTCGACGAATTCACTCAGCTGGCACTGCGTCTGCGGGTGCTGTCTTACCGTTTGCTGGTGAACCGCGAACCTGATGTTCAACAGAAGACTATTGACCTGTTCGACCTGCGCAACCAGCAGATCCGCGAGGCGCAGAAAGTCTATGAGCCGCTGATCGATGGTCCGGAAGAACGCAGCGCTTACGATAAGTACGTGCAGTTGCTGGCGCAGTATCGTCAGCTTGAAGAGCGGATGAAGACGTTCTCGCGCAACAATCAGGTCGACGACCTGCGCAAGATGCTGAACACCGAGTTGCTCGCCAACTCCGAAGAGGTCAACGCGGCCCTCGCGAAGTTGCTGGAGATCAACACCCAGCAAATCGAGAAAACTGACCAGCGCGCCGGCGATCAGTATTCGACGTCGTTCAATCTGGTGATCACTTTGCTGGTCATCGCCAGCGGCCTGACCCTGCTTTTCGCCTGGTTGCTGACCAACAGCATCACCAAGCCGATCGCCAACGCCCTGAGCGCCGCCGAAGAAATTGCCGAAGGCAACCTGACCCGCCCGATCACCGTAGACGGTGAGGACGAAGCCGGCCGTTTGCTGTTGGCCATGTCGAAGATGCAGGACAAGCTGCGCGACACCCTGCAACGGATTTCCGGTTCCGCCACGCAACTGGCGTCCGCCGCTGAAGAGCTCAACAGTGTCACCGACGAAAGCGCCCGAGGCCTGACCCAGCAGAACAACGAAATCGAACAGGCCGCCACCGCTGTCAACGAAATGACCAGCGCCGTGGAAGAAGTCGCGCGCAATGCCGTCAGCACGTCCGAAGCCTCGAAAAATGCCACCACCTCCGCCGGTGATGGCCGTGACCTGGTGCAGGAAACCGTCAGCGCCATCGAACGCATGAGCGCCGATGTGCAGAGCACCGCGACCCTGATTGGCGATCTGGCCAACGAGTCTCGTGACATCGGTAAAGTGCTGGACGTGATTCGCGGCCTGGCTGACCAGACCAACCTGCTGGCATTGAACGCAGCCATCGAAGCTGCCCGTGCCGGTGAGGCCGGTCGTGGTTTCGCCGTGGTAGCGGACGAGGTGCGTGCCCTGGCGCATCGCACCCAGCAGTCGACCAGCGAAATCGAACGCATGATCGGCAGCATCCAGAGCGGAACCGAACACGCGGTGGATTCGATGCGCAACAGCACCGAGCGCGCTGAGTCGACCTTGAACATCGCCCGTGGTGCAGGCCTGTCGCTGGACACTATTAATAGCGCAATCGTCGAAATCAACGAACGCAACCTGGTCATCGCCAGTGCTGCCGAAGAGCAGGCACAGGTGGCCCGTGAAGTGGACCGCAATCTGGTGAACATTCGTGATCTGTCGGTGCAGTCGGCGACCGGGGCTAACCAGACCAGCGCTGCGAGCAATGAGCTGTCGCGATTGGCGCTGGACCTGAACAACATGGTTGGGCGGTTTAGCCTCTAAACAGAGATCGCATCACTGCCGAAAAGATCGCAGCCTCGTTTCACTCGACAGCTCCTACAGGTTTACGCAGATCCTTTGTAGGAGCTGTCGAGTGAAACGAGGCTGCGATCTTTTGATCTGCAAAACCTTTTTGACAGCATCACATTTCAACAGGTTAGAATCGCTGGCACGCAGACTGCATGGTCAGTTTGCGCCCGCCTTTCAGCTTTCTGGAGTACTGCCTTTGAATGCGACGACCATCAACAGCCTGTTCTTGATCGGCGCGTTGCTGGTAGGTGCAAGCATTCTGGTGAGCTCACTTTCATCGCGCCTCGGTATCCCGATTCTGGTGATCATCCTCGCGGTGGGCATGTCGGCCGGCGTCGATGGCGCCGGCATTGTTTTCGATAACTACCCAACGGCTTATCTGGTCGGCAACCTCGCGCTGGCAGTCATCCTGCTCGACGGCGGCTTGCGCACCCGGGTTTCCAGCTTCCGCGTGGCGTTATGGCCGGCGCTGTCGCTGGCGACGGTCGGGGTGTTGATCACCACCGGGCTGACCGGCATGGCAGCCGCGTGGCTGTTCAACCTGAACCTGATTCAGGGCCTGCTGATCGGCGCTATCGTCGGCTCCACCGACGCCGCGGCGGTGTTCTCGCTGCTCGGCGGCAAAGGCCTGAACGAACGGGTGACCGCCACCCTCGAGATCGAGTCCGGCAGCAACGACCCGATGGCGGTGTTCCTCACCGTAACCCTGATCGACATGCTCGCCAGCGGCCAGACCGGTCTGCACTGGAGCCTGCTCGGGCACTTTATGCGTGAGTTCGGTATCGGTGCCGTCATCGGCCTGGGCGGCGGCTGGGTCATGCTGCAACTGGTCAACCGTATCCACTTGGCCACGGGCCTGTATCCGATTCTGGTCATTGCTGGCGGACTGGTCGTGTTTGCCCTGACCAACGCCTTGCATGGCAGCGGCTTTTTGGCGGTTTATCTGTGCGGCCTGGTCATCGGCAACCGCCCGGTGCGCAGCCGCCACGGCATTTTGCACATGCTCGACGGCATGGCCTGGCTGGCGCAAATCGGCATGTTCCTGGTGCTGGGGCTGCTGGTGACACCCCACGACTTGTTGCCGATTGCCCTGCCCGCTCTGGGCCTGGCGCTGTGGATGATTCTGTTTGCGCGGCCGTTGTCGGTGATCGTCGGCCTGCTGCCCTTCAAGGCGTTCCATGGGCGCGAGAAGGCGTTCATTTCCTGGGTCGGGTTACGCGGCGCGGTCCCGATCATTCTGGCGGTGTTCCCGCTGATGGCCGGCCTGCCCAACGCCCAGCTCTATTTCAACCTCGCCTTCTTTATCGTGTTGGTGTCGCTGCTGGTGCAGGGCACGAGCCTGCCGTGGGTGGCGAAGCTTTTGAAAGTGACCGTTCCGCCGGAGCCGGCGCCAATCTCCCGCGCAGCCCTGGAAGTCCACGTCACCAGTGAGTGGGAGCTGTTCGTTTATCGCCTCGGTGCCGAGAAATGGTGCATCGGCTCGCCCCTTCGCGAACTGAAAATGCCCGAAGGCACCCGGATTGCAGCAATGTTTCGTGGCCAGCAACTGCTCCATCCGTCGGGTAGTACGGTGCTCGAAGTCGACGATTTGCTGTGCGTAATCGGCCATGAACACAACCTTCCGGCCCTCGGAAAACTCTTCAGTCAGGCACCGCAACGGGGCCTCGATTTGCGCTTCTTCGGCGACTTCGTACTCGAAGGAGACGCCCAGCTGGCCGCGGTTGCGGCACTGTACGGGTTGAAAGTGGAAGGCATCGATCCGGACATGTCGCTCGGTCATTTCATTGCCCAGAAAGTGGGCGGTGCACCCGTAGTCGGTGACCAGGTGGAGTGGAACAACACCATTTGGACCGTCGCGGTCATGGAAGGGAACAAGATCGGCAAAGTGGGCGTCAGATTCCCCGAAGGAAGTCGCCCCGGTCCGGGACTCTTCCTCTAAACTCCACACTTCGTCTCGTTTTCGATCGGTCTCTATGTCAACCCTGCGCACGTTTTTCATCATGGCCCTGCTGGGCTTGAGCCTCTCTGTCAACACGCTGCAAGCCGCGGAACCGCCCACCAGCGAAGCCGTGCAGGCGAACCTGAACAAGATCGCCGACCGCAAATTGCCGGAAGCCGATCAGAAAGCCCTGCAGAGCATCCTGCAAAGCACGCTGACACAGCTCAACAAACAGCGTGAGTACGAGCAGAAACTGGCCGATCTCAAGCAGCAACTGGCCAACGCCCCAAAGCAGAACATCGAGAACCAGCGAGAACTGACCAAGCTCAAAGCCAGCAAAGTGCTGCCAGTACCGCAGCGCTATGCCAAAGAGCCTATTCAGCAACTGGAGCAAATGCTCACTGAGCGCTCCACCCTGCAAAGCGATTTGCAGAAGGCCCTGTCCGACGCCAACAGCCTGGTCATTACCGCTCAGACCCGCCCCGAGCGCGCCCAGGCCGAAATTTCTGCCAGCCAGACGCGCATCCAGCAGATCAACAACATCCTCAAGGTCGGCAAGGACGCCGGCAAGACCTTGACCCCTGAGCAACGCGACCTGCTCAACGCCGAGCTCGCGGCGCTGAATGCCCTGATCCCGTTGCGTCGCCAGGAACTGGCTGGCAACAATCAGCTGCAGGACTTGGGCAACAGCCAGCATGACTTGCTCTCGGAAAAATCCGATCGTCTGGATCAGGAAATCCAGGAGCTGCAAAACCTGATCAACCAGAAGCGCCTGGCCCAGTCCCAGGAGACGGTGACGCAGCAATCCATCGAAGCGCAGAAGTCCGGCGGCAGCAGCCTGCTGGCTACCGAAAGTGCGGCCAACCTTAAGCTTTCGGACTACCTGCTCAAAAGTACTGACCGCCTCAACGAAGTCACCCAGCAGAACCTGCAGACCAAGCAGCAGCTGGACAACGTGACCCAGAGCGATTCGGCGCTGGACGAGCAAATCAACGTGCTCAAGGGCAGCCTGTTGCTCTCCAAGATTCTCTACAAACAGAAACAGGCCCTGCCACTCCTCAAGCTCGACCGCGACCTGGCCGACCAGATCGCCGACATTCGCCTCTATCAATTCGAAGTCAGCCAGCAACGGGAACTGCTCAGCAACCCGGCGACCTACGTCGACAACCTGCTGTCGACTCAGCCTCCCGAGCAAGTCACCCCGCAACTGCGCAAGAGTCTGCTGGAACTGGCCACGACCCGCGTCGACCTGCTGGAGCGGTTGAACCGCGAACTGAGCGCGGTGCTCAACGAATCCATCACCCTGCAACTCAATCAGAAACAATTGCTCAGCACCGCGCAAAGCCTGCGGGCGACCCTCGATGAGCAAATGTTCTGGATTCCCAGCAACAAGCCACTGGACCTGGAATGGATACGCGCCGTACCGGAACGCCTGGAGCGTCAGGTCACCACCCTGCCCTGGGCTTCCAGCCTGAGCGAATTGAGTGACGGGCTGACCCAGCGGCCGTTGTTGTTCCTGCCGCTGGCGTTGCTGATCGGTGCCCTGTTGTGGCGGCGCAAGAACCTCTATGCCCGACTGAACAAGGTTCACCAGGACATCGGCCACTTCAAGCGCGATAGCCAGTGGCACACTCCCCAGGCCATCCTGATCAACATTTTGCTGGCGATGCCGGTGTCTCTGGGCCTGGCCTTGTGTGGCCTGGCCTTGCAAATCGACGCCCGCGGACAGAACGCCAACATGGGCGCGGCGCTGCTGCAAATGGCCCAGGCCTGGCTAGTGTTCTACACCGCTTACCGGATTCTTGCGCCGGGCGGCGTGGCCGAACTGCATTTCCGCTGGGAAAAACCTCAGGTCGAATTCCTGCAGGGCTGGGTCCGTCGACTCGGGCTGGTGGTCATGGCGTTGGTCGCGGTGGTGGCAGTCGCCGAGCTGCAACCCGCGACCCTGGCCGATGACGTACTCGGCATGCCGGTGGTGCTGACCTGCTACGCGTTGATGGCCTGGCTGCTCAGCCGCCTGCTGATCAGCAGCCCGACTCACCAGAACGCTTCGCTGTTCCGCAAGGCCGTGGGGATCATGTTCACCGTCCTGCCTGTCGCGTTGTTCGTGGCGGTGTGCTTTGGCTACTACTACACCGCGCTGAAGCTCAGTGACCGGTTGATCAACACCCTTTACCTGCTGATGTTCTGGCTGGTGATCGAGGCCACCTTCGTGCGCGGCCTCAGCGTTGCGGCACGCCGTCTGGCTTACCAGCGCGCCCTGGCCAAACGCCAGGCTGCGAAAGAGGCCGGTGACGGTGAAGCGGTGATCGAAGAGCCAACCCTGGATATCGAGAAGGTCAACGAACAGTCCCTGCGCCTGATCCGCCTGGCACTGCTTGGCGGTTTCATCGCGGCGTTGTACTGGGTCTGGTCGGACCTGATCTCTGTGTTCTCGTACCTGGATAACGTCACCCTCTACGAATACACCAGCGGCACCGGCGCCAACATGAGCATGGTGCCGATCAGCATTGGCGACATGCTCGGCGCGCTGATCATCATCGGCATTACCTTCGCCCTGGCGCGCAACTTGCCAGGGCTGCTGGAAGTGTTGGTGCTGTCGAAGCTGAACCTGGCTCAGGGCAGCGCCTACGCGACCACCACATTGCTGTCTTACGTGATCGCCGGCGTCGGTTTCGTCTCGACCCTGTCGACACTCGGCGTGAGTTGGGACAAGTTGCAATGGCTGGTGGCGGCGCTGTCGGTGGGTCTCGGCTTCGGGATGCAGGAAATCTTCGCGAACTTCATCTCCGGGATCATGATCCTGTTCGAACGCCCGGTGCGGATTGGCGACACCATCACCATCGGCAACCTGTCCGGCACCGTGAGCAAGATCCGCATCCGCGCCACGACCATCACCGACTTCGACCGTAAGGACATCATTGTCCCGAACAAGACGTTCATCACCGGGCAACTGATCAACTGGTCCCTGACCGACACCATCACCCGAGTGACCCTCAAGCTCGGTGTCGATTACGGCTCGGACCTGGACCTGGTCAAGGAATTGCTGCTCAAGGCCGCGCGCGATAACCCGCGAGTGCTGAAAGACCCGGAACCCCATGTGTACTTCCTGAACTTCGGCGAAAGCACCCTCGACCACGAGTTGCGCATGCATGTACGTGACCTTGGTGACCGTAACCCGGTGCTCGATGAGGTCAACCGCTTCATCAATCGCGAGTTCAAGAAACAGCACATCAACATCTCCTTCCGGCAGATGGAGGTTTACCTCAAAAACATCCAGGGTCAGGAATACAGGATGGTGCCCGTCGATCCGGAAGCCAAAACCATCGTGCCCAAGGTGGATGGTCAAGCGTCTCAAGAGCCGCCCGCCGCCAAGCTCGACTAAGCGGCTTATCCCTAGCAGAATGCTCGGACATTCTGCTGGAGATGGCCCTTGAAAGCCCTCGACGAACTGACCTTCGATAATCGTTTCGCCCGCCTGGGCGACACGTTTTCCGCCCACGTGCTGCCCGAGCCGATCGACAACCCGCGCCTGGTGGTGGCCAGCCCTGCCGCCATGGCGCTGCTCGATCTCGATCCTACCGAGGCCGAAACCCCTGAGTTCGCCGAACTGTTCAGCGGCCATAAGCTCTGGGCCGACGCGATCCCCAGGGCGATGGTCTATTCAGGTCATCAGTTCGGTTCCTACAACCCACAGTTGGGCGATGGTCGCGGTCTGTTGCTGGGCGAGGTCTACAACGAGGCCGGCGAGCATTGGGACCTGCACCTCAAGGGTGCCGGCCAGACGCCCTTTTCACGCATGGGTGATGGGCGGGCGGTGCTGCGGTCCTCGATCCGCGAATTTCTTGCCTCCGAAGCGCTGTATGCCCTGAACATCCCGACCACCCGCGCCCTATGCGTGATCGGCTCCGACACGCCGGTGTGGCGCGAGAAGCAGGAACGCGCGGCCATGGTCCTGCGCATGGCGCCGAGCCATGTGCGTTTCGGGCATTTCGAATATTTCTACTACACCAAACGTCCCGAGAAGCAGAAAGAACTCGGCGACCACGTGCTGGCCATGCATTTCCCGGAATGCCTGGAACAGCCGGAACCGTACCTGGCGATGTTTCGCGAAATCGTCGAGCGCAATGCCGAACTGATCGCCAAATGGCAGGCCTATGGTTTCTGTCACGGCGTGATGAACACCGACAACATGTCGATCCTCGGCATTACCTTCGACTACGGCCCGTTCGCCTTCCTCGATGATTTCGACGCTAACTTCATCTGCAACCACTCCGATGACCAGGGCCGTTACTCCTTCAGCAACCAGGTGCCGATCGGCCAGTGGAACCTCAGCGCCCTGGCCCAGGCCCTGACGCCGTTCATCAGTGTCGAAGCCCTGCGCGAAACCCTCGGCCTGTACTTGCCGCTGTACCAGGCCCATTACCTGGACCTGATGCGCCGCCGCCTTGGTTTCACCACGGCCGAAGACGATGACCAGAAACTGCTGGAGCACCTGCTGCAACTGATGCAGAACAGTGGCGTCGACTACAGCCTGTTCTTCCGCCGTTTGGGGGAAGAATCACCGGAACTGGCCGTCGCCCGCTTGCGCGATGACTTCGTCGACATCAAAGGCTTCGATGCCTGGGGCGAGCTCTACATCGCCCGGGTTGTTCGTGAAGGCGAGGCTGATCAGGAACAACGCCGCAAACGGATGCACGCCGTCAATCCGCTGTACATCCTGCGCAACTACCTGGCGCAGAAAGCCATCGATGCGGCGGAGAGCGGCGACTATGCAGAAGTTCGTCGGTTGCACGCGGTGTTGAGTAATCCGTTCGAGGAGCAGCCGGGGATGGAGAGCTATGCCGAGCGGCCGCCGGAGTGGGGCAAGCATTTGGAGATCAGTTGCTCTTCCTGAACCCGATCAGATAAAGGTCTCCACCGACACTCCGAAGCGCTCGGCCAACCAGCGGATCTGCCGCAGGTTGAGCTGACGCTTGCCGCTCAGAATCTCGGAGACAACAGACTGGGCGCCGACACCGGGCAAGTCGCTTTGGCTCAGACCGTGCTCGCGCATCAAGTAGCCGAGGACGTCGACACCGCTGGGTTTCGGCATTGGGTGATGCTTGTGATCCCATTCCTCGATCCAGTCACCGATGATATCTACAAGACTCATCAGCGGATGGGACTCGTCATCACCGGTCATCTCGAGCAACTCGTCCAACGCCCGCGCCAACATGTCATAGTCGTCTTCATTGTTTGGTTTGCGCAGCACAGGCGAAACAAACTCCCAATGCTCGGCAGCTCTTTTGATCAGAACACTCATGCTCTTTCCTCCTTCCATTTTCCGCGATCATATTCACGGTGATCCAGCACATGCTTGATATAAAGCTTTTGCGATCGATACCTGACAAAAGCGATCAGCCGCAATTTATTGCCACCGATATCGAAAACGTGATGCTCACCCACCTTGTCGACAGCAGGAAAGATGGCTCTCATCGCCGCAAAATCCGATGGCTTACTTCCTTTGGCCAATGGATACCAATAATCCAATGCGGTGGCTGTATTTGGCCATTTGGTCTTGGCTTCACGTATTCGTTTTTCGGAAATGACATGCATGCAACATCCTTATCGCATTCTGCTATGGATAGTTAATCACAGACCAAAAATATCGCAAGTTGCGATATCAGTGCGCAGACCAACGGTCTCGCTCAGTACGACTCAGCCTAGTTTCATCGCCGGTCGCTGCACGATTGAAAATATGAGTAAACGTCTCCAAATAGAAGTGATCGTCTTCTTAACAGGACCATCCGCATGACCGACCCACTCCTCATCCCCTGCCCCCACTGCAACGGCCTCAACCGCATCCCCGCCGAGCGCCTCAACGACCATCCAAAATGCGGCCGCTGCAAGGCCGAGGTCCTGCTGAACAAACCCTTCGAGCTGAAACAAAGCGATTACGCCAGCCAGATCAAAGGTGACCTGCCGTTGCTGGTGGACGTTTGGGCGGAGTGGTGTGGGCCGTGCAAGTCGTTTGCGCCGGTGTTCGAGCAGGCGGCGGTGCAATTGGCGGGCAAGTGTCGACTGGCCAAGCTGGACAGCGAGGCGAATCAACAGCTGTCGGCGCAGCTGGGGATCCGTTCGATCCCGAGTCTGATTCTGTTCAAGAACGGCCGGGAAGTGGCGCGTCAGAGCGGCGCCTTCCCGTTACCGCAATTGATGAGCTGGTTACGTAGCCAAGGGATCTGACCAAAAACTCAAAAACCACACCAATCGAAATGTGGGAGCGAGCTTGCTCGCGATAGCGGTGTGACAGTCGACATAACTGTTGAATGTTGAACCGCCATCGCGAGCAAGCTCGCTCCCACAGTGGTTCGGTGTCATTAGCGGCAATCAGGCATTTTCCAGCAGGTTGTGCAGATCGACGAATTGCTGCGTCAGCTTATGCCGCGGATCGAGGTGGATCAGCGGCGTGTTGGCCTGGTGGGATTCACGCATGCGCACCGAGCTGCCCAGGTACACCGGTAACACCGGCAGACCTTCGGCGATCAGTTCGTCGAGAATTTGCTGGGGCAGACTGGCGCGAGCCTGGAACTGGTTGACGACGATACCTTCGACTTCCAGCCCTTCGTTATGGTCATCCTTCAATTCTTCGATTTCCGCCAACAGGCCGTACAACGCCTGACGCGAGAAGCTGTCGCAGTCGAAGGGGATCAGCACACGATCAGCGGCAATCAATGCAGATACCGCGTAGAAATTCAACGCTGGCGGGGTATCGAGATAGATCCGGTCGTAATCGCCGTCCAGTTCCTCGAGCAATTTGCGCAGCTTGTTGATCTTGTGTTTGGCCTCAAGCTTGGGCTGCAAGTCAGCCAGCTCCGCAGTGGCAGTGATGAGGTGGAGGTTGTCGAACGGGGTTTCGTAGATATCGACCTGGCTTTTTTTGGAGAACGGTCCGGAAGACAGGGTCTGTTTGAAAAAATCGGCGATCCCCATCGGAATGTCATTACCGGTGAGGCCCGTCAGGTACTGAGTGGAGTTGGCCTGGGCGTCGAGATCCACCAAGAGGGTGCGATAGCCCTCGCTGGCACTGACCGCCGCCAGATTGCAGGCAATGCTGGATTTGCCTACGCCACCTTTCTGATTGAACACCACGCGCCGCATGTCAAAACCTCCGTGTATCAAAGAATGACCGAGTGTAGTAGTCCACGGCGCTGCTTAGCTACCTCGCCAGCATAGGGACTACACAGTCAGGTGCAATCTCGCGCGGAAAAAGCCGTGAACTCGTGCACGGCTTGCTGACAGAGCCGGCAGATCGGCCGGCCAAAATGTGGATAATGGCCAAACGATAGCCATGCACGAACCAACCGGTACATTTCATTGAGCAAAATGTAACCATCATTTGCTACACGCCCGCCGCAACGGGATAATGCGCGCCACTCGGCGCTAAGCGCTACGTAAGGTAGTTCGCGTTTTTTGCGACTCACCGCGTCAAGGAAGCCCGCAGGGGCGGGATGAATGTCTGTGATCAATTTCAACATTGCCCAATGGCGCGCGTGGGCCCCGGGGCTCGAAAGCGTGGATGATTGGCAGGCCTGGAGCCGACAACCGGTCGTGCTTGCGAGCAGCGATGCCGCCCCCGACGTCTCGTTTCTGCCGGCCATGCAGCGCCGGCGACTCAGTCGTCTCGCGCGGATGGCGTTCAGTGTCGGTTGGCCCTTGGCCGATGGCCGTCAGGACCTACCGTTGGTCTTTATTTCTCGCCATGGCGAAACCCCGCGCACCTTCGATATTCTCAGCGATCTGGCTGCCGATCAGCCGCTGTCGCCGACCCAATTCAGCCTGTCCGTGCACAACGCGATCATCGGCCTGTGGTCGATCATGCGGGGTGAAACCAGCGAAATGACGGCCCTCGCTGCAGCCGGCGATGGCCTTGAACACGGCATGCTAGAGGCCGCGGCTTTGCTTTCCGAGGGCGCTCCCGCGGTACTGCTGATCGTCACCGAAGAGCAACCGCCCGAAGCCTACTCGACCTGGATCGACGACGTGCCGTTCCCTTACGCGGTCGGCCTGCTGATCACCCCCGGAAACGACTGGCAGTTGTCCCTGAACAGCGCCGCGGATGAGTTGTCCAAAGCCCACTGGCCCCATGCCCTGAACCTATTGAGTACCCTGCTCGGCCAGCAGACCACCTGCCAACATGCCTGGAAAAATCGTGTATGGACCTGGCAACGCAACCTGTAACCGAAAAAAACCGCGACGCCTATTACTGGCGTCTGCTGGCTACCGCCGCAAGCTTCACTCTGTTCGGGTTGGGCGGGCTGTGCCTGCGGCTTGTGGTTTTCCCGCTACTGAACTGCCTGCCCGGCGATGCCCGGACACACCGGCGGAGAGCGCGGCACACCGTCGCCCGCCTGTTCTGGTTTTTTGTACGATTCATGGCTCGCACCGGCGTGCTGACTTACGACATCCAGGGCGCCGAAAAACTCGGTCGACCGGGGCAAATGATCATTGCCAATCACCCGTCGCTGATCGATGTGGTGTTCCTGATCGGCCTGGTGCGCCACGCCAACTGCGTGGTCAAGAAAAGTCTCTGGGAGAACCCTTTTACCCGCGGCCCGCTGCGCTGCATCGAATACATCAGCAACGACGGCAGCATGGACATGCTCGATGCCGCTGCCGACGCGCTGAAAAGCGGCCAGACCCTGATCATCTTTCCTGAAGGCACCCGCACTCAGCCCGGTCAGGCGCCAGCCTTCCATCGGGGTGCTGCGGCAATCGCTCTGCGCGGTGCGAAAATCCTCACCCCGGTGATCATCAAGGTCAGCCCGACCACGTTGACCAAGGCCGAGCCCTGGTATCGGATCCCCAAACGCCGTGTGCACTTCAGTTTCCGTGTCGGGGCCGATATAGACCCACAAGCCTTCGCCTCGCTGGGCCCTGCTCCTCAGGCCTCGCGCAAGCTCAATGACTATTTGCATTCTTACTTTATTAAGGAGCTCGCCGAAGATGAGCGATCTGCACACTCTTAGTCTCAAGCAGGAAATCAAAGAACTGATCATCGACGCCCTGGGCCTTGAAGACATCAGCGCACAAGACATCGGCGACGACCAGACGCTGTTCGGCGAAGGCTTGGGCCTGGATTCGGTAGACGCCTTGGAACTCGGCCTGGCAATCCAGAAAAAGTACGGCATCAAAATCGACGCCGACGCCAAAGACACCCGCAATCACTTCAGCAACGTGGCGAGCCTTGCGGCGTTCGTCACCGCAAAACAGGCAGCTTGAGACCGGACCATGCAAACTCGTGACGACATCTTCAACACCCTGCGCGATGCTCTGGTCGAACTCTTCGAGCTGGACCCCGAGCGCGTGAGCCTCGAATCCAACCTGTATCAGGATCTGGAAATCGACAGCATTGACGCGGTCGACCTGATCGATCACATCAAACGCCAGACCGGCAAGAAAATCGCTGCCGAAGAGTTCAAATCGGTGCGCACCGTCAGCGACGTGGTCGAGGCGGTCTACCGTCTGGTTCAGCCGGCCGCATGAGCCGACTGATCGGCCTCGGCCTGCTGCTGGCGGGCCTGCTGTACCCCTTTGCGGTGTATTTCGGCATGGAACATTTCGCGCCGTGGCAGTTTGGTCTGCTGCTGGGCAGCCTGTGGCTGGCCCGGGCACTGCTCGGTACGCGCAAGCCCGGCAGTTTGTGGATGGCAGTCACCGCGATTGCTTTTTGCCTGTTGCTGGCGTTGTTCGACAGCCCGCTGCTGCTGCGCTGGTACCCGGTGCTCATTAGCGCGTTCATGCTCGGGCTGTTTGGCCTGAGCTTGATCGTTGGCCCGCCGATCATCGAACGCCTGGCGCGTTTGCGCGAACCGCAACTGCCGGCCAAGGCGATTGTTTATACCCGCCAGGTGACGATCGTCTGGTGCGTGTTTTTCCTCTGTAACGGTTTGCTCGCCGCCGCCCTGACCCTCTGGGCGCCGCTAAGTTGGTGGATGTTGTACACCGGCCTGATTTCCTACGGATTGATGGGCCTGCTGTTTGCCATTGAATGGCTTATACGACAACGGGTACGAGGCCACCCATGAATTGGATAAAACTTGAGCACCTGTTGCTCAAGGCGCAACCGGAACGTGCCGTGACGGCCGAACCGGCACTGAATCACGCACAGCTTTGCGAACAGGCGTTAAGCCTCGCCGCGGGCCTGCAAGCCCTGGGTGTGCGGCGTATTGCCGTGCACCTTGAGGACGCGGCTGACCTGGCGATTGCCCTGCTCGGTGCCTGGCGCGCCGGGGTCAGCGTGCTGCTGCCCGCAGACCTGCAAGCCCAGACTCGCCAGCGCTGGTCGACCGAAGTCGATCTATGGCTGACCGATCAAGCCGATGACGTACACCTTAGCGATTACCGACATCCGCCGTTGATGGCGGCCGCACTGGATCTGGATCGCTGTTCGCTGAGCCTGTGCACGTCCGGCTCCAGTGGCGAACCCAAGCGCATCGACAAAACCCTGCGCCAACTGGCCAATGAAGTCGAAGCGCTGGAGCGGCTCTGGGGTGCCGATCTTGGCGCGGCTTGCATCATCGGCAGCGTCGCCACTCAACATATCTACGGATTGTTGTTTCGAGTGCTGTGGCCGCTGTGCGCCGGGCGCTCGTTTGTGCGCAAGCAACTGGCATTCCCTGAAGACCTGCAGCGCGCCAGCCGCGAACACCCGGTGTTCGCCTGGGTCGCCAGCCCGGCGCTGCTCAAGCGCATGGGCGACAACCTCGACTGGCCCGCGTTAAGTGCAGTTCGCCGAGTATTTTCCTCCGGCGGCGCCCTGCCGGCCGAGGCCGCACAAAGCCTTCAGCAACGCCTGCAGCAATGGCCGACAGAAATCCTCGGCAGCTCGGAAACCGGCGGCATCGCCTGGCGTCAGGGCCACGCACTCTGGCAACCCTTCGCTGACATCGAGTTGAGCCAGGACAGCGACGGCGCCCTGCTCATTGCTTCGCCGTACTTGCCTCCCGGGCATATCGAACACACCGCGGATGCCGCGCGAATCGCTGCCGACGGCCGATTCGAACTGCTCGGACGGCTGGACCGGATCGTCAAACTGGAAGAAAAACGTATCTCGCTACCGATGCTCGAACAGGCACTCATAGCCCACGACTGGGTCGCCGAAGCGCGTCTTGGCGTGGTTCAGGAAAACCGCGCTTCGTTGGGTGCGCTGCTGGTGCTGACCGAGTCAGGCCTGCATGCCTTGCGCAATCAGGGTCGACGCACCCTCACGCAAGAACTGCGTCAGCATCTGAGCCAGCATTGCGAAGCCCTGGCCCTGCCACGACGCTGGCGCCTGCTGCGGCAACTGCCGCTGAACGCCCAGGGCAAACTGCCCCAGGCCACCGTTGAAGCCCTGCTGCTGGCGCCGCGCCCAAAGGCACCGGAAGTGCTGGAGCAGGTCGAAGTCGATGGCGAGTGGAGCCTGCAACTGGCGGTACCACCCGACCTCGCCTACTTCAGCGGCCACTTCCCTCAGGCGCCGGTATTGCCCGGCGTGGTGCAAGTGGAGTGGGCGTTAATGCTGGGCCAGCAACTGATGGACCTGCCGGCAAAATTCGCTGGCATGGAAGTGCTGAAATTCCAGCAACTGGTACGCCCCGGCGATGAAATCCAACTGCACCTGCGCTTCGATACGACGCGCAGCAAGTTGTATTTCACCTATCGCAACGAGACCGCGACCTGCTCCAGTGGGCGGATCTTGCTGGAGGCCTCAAGCGATGCATAACTTTGGTGAGTGCTGCGCACTCAATCGCGAGCAAGCTCGCTCCCACAGGGGATTCGTGGTTAACAGAGATCCAATGTGGGAGCGAGCTTGCTCGCGATGCAGGCACCTCGGTCCTTCAGGTGAACACCAACATGCATAACCCCTGCGCAATCATCCCGGTCTACAACCACGAAACCGCCATCACCACGGTGGTTGATGCGGTACTCGCCAGCAGCCTGCCATGCATTCTCGTGGACGACGCCAGTAGCCCGGCCTGTGCAAAGATCCTCGATCAACTGGCCCAGCGCGACAAAGTGTTCCTGATCCGACTCGGCGCCAACCAGGGCAAGGGTGGCGCGGTCATGACTGGCATGCGCGAAGCCTCGCGCCTGGGCTTCAGCCATGCCTTGCAGGTGGACGCCGACGGTCAGCACGATCTGCAAGACGTCCAGACCTTCATCGAACTGTCACGCGCCCATCCCGAGGCGGTGATCTGCGGCTATCCGCAATACGACGCCAGCGTGCCGAAAGGTCGCTTGTACGCCCGCTACCTGACTCACGTCATGGTCTGGATCAACACCCTGTCGTTGCAGATTCGCGATTCCATGTGCGGCTTCCGTGTCTATCCGTTACCACCGACCCTGGCGCTGATCGATTCGGCGAAGATCGGCAAGCGCATGGACTTCGACTCGGACATTCTCGTACGACTGGCCTGGCGCAATCTCCCCATGCAATGGCTGCAAACCAAAGTCCATTACCCGCTGGATGGCGTCTCGCATTTCCGCCTGTTCCACGACAACGTGCTGATTACGAGCATGCACACCCGACTGTTCTTCGGCATGTTGCTACGGGCGCCAGTGATCCTCTGGCGACGGTGGCGAGCATGAGTGCAGACAAGGAACACTGGGCTGACCGTCAGGAGCGCGGCAGTTTCTGGCTGATGAAGCTCACTGCGTTCGGCGCCAAGGTACTCGGCCGTCGGCTGTTGAGCCCGCTGCTGTACGGCATCGTTCTGTACTTTTTCCTGTTCGGGCGCAGCGCCCGTCGCAGCGCCTGGCAATACCAGCAGAGGCTCGCCGACTGGAGTGGTCGCAACGAATTGCGCCCGACCCATTGGCGGGTGTTCGGCCAGTTCATGGCCTTCGCCGATTCCATGCTCGACAAGCTCGACGTATGGAACGGCAAGTTGAGCATCGAGCAGATTGAAATCATCGACCCGGCATTGCTGCGCAATCAATTGCGCGGCAGCCGAGGGCAGATGCTGGTGGGCGCGCATTTGGGCAATCTCGAGGTCTGCCGTGCGCTGGCCGAGATCGGCGAAAAAGTCACGATGAACGTGCTGGTGCACACCAAGCATGCCGAGCAATTCAACCGTTTGCTCGGCGAAGCCGGCGCGACCAATCTGCGGCTGATTCAGGTCAGCGAGCTCGACCCGCTGATCATGCTGCAACTCCATGAACGCCTTGAGCGCGGCGAATGGCTGGCGATTGCCGGCGACCGCGTGCCGCTGCATGGCGGACGCAGCGTGACGGTGGACTTCCTCGGTCATCAGGCCGCATTCCCTCAGGGCCCATGGTTGCTGGCCGGTCTGCTGAAATGCCCGATCAACCTGATGCTGTGCCTGAAGAAGCCGACGGGTGACTATCGACTGACCCTCGAACCGTTCGCCGAGGCCGTGGTGTGGAAACGCAGCGACCGCGAGCAGGTCATTCATCAGTGGGCCTCCCGCTATGCCGAACGCTTGGGTCACTATTGCCTTGAAGCGCCCCAACAATGGTTCAACTTTTACCCTTTCTGGAAGACCGATGACGACGCCAACGCTTGAGCCGGTAACCTTCGGCGAACTCCCTTTGCGCATCGAAGACGTGCTGGCCCTGGCCAACCGTCAGGTGCCGACGCAGTTGCAAGGCGACCCTGCGTACCGCGAGCGTATCGCCAAGGGTGCGCGATTCCTGGACTCCCTGCTGGACAAGGAAGGCGTGATCTACGGCGTGACCACCGGTTACGGCGATTCTTGCGTGGTCGCGGTGCCGCTGCATCACGTCGAGGCGTTGCCCCGTCATCTGTACACCTTCCACGGCTGCGGGTTGGGCAAACTGCTTGATGCACAGGCCACTCGCGCGGTACTGGCGGCGCGTTTGCAGTCACTGTGCCTCGGCGTGTCCGGGGTGCGCGTGGAGCTGCTGGAACGCCTGCAAGCCTTCCTCGAACACGACATTCTGCCGCTGATTCCGGAAGAAGGTTCGGTGGGCGCCAGCGGTGATCTGACGCCGTTGTCCTATGTCGCCGCGACGTTGTCCGGTGAACGCGAAGTGATGTTCCGTGGCGAACGCCGACAAGCGGCCGACGTGCACCGCGAACTGGGTTGGGAGCCGCTGGTACTGCGTCCGAAAGAAGCGTTGGCGCTGATGAACGGCACCGCCGTCATGACCGGCCTCGCCTGCCTGGCCTATGCCCGCGCCGATTACCTGCTGCAACTGGCCACGCGCATCACCGCGTTGAACGTGGTCGCCCTGCAAGGCAACCCCGAGCACTTCGACGAGCGCCTGTTCGCCACCAAACCGCATCCGGGGCAGATGCAAGTCGCCGCGTGGTTGCGCAAGGATCTGGCGATCGACGCGCCGACCGCGCCGCTGCATCGCCTGCAAGACCGTTATTCCCTGCGTTGTGCACCCCACGTCCTCGGCGTATTGGCCGACAGCCTGAACTGGCTGCGCTCGTTCATCGAGATCGAGCTCAACAGCGCCAACGACAACCCGATTATCGACGCCGAAGCCGAGCGCGTGTTGCACGGCGGGCACTTCTACGGCGGCCACATTGCGTTCGCCATGGACAGCCTGAAAAACCTGGTGGCCAACGTCGCCGACCTGCTCGATCGTCAACTCGCCTTGCTGGTGGACGAGCGTTACAACCACGGCTTGCCGAGCAACCTGTCCGGCGCCACCGCTGACCGGGCGATGCTCAATCACGGCTTCAAAGCCGTGCAGATCGGCACCAGTGCCTGGACCGCCGAAGCGCTGAAAAACACCATGCCGGCCAGCGTCTTCTCGCGCTCCACCGAATGCCACAACCAGGACAAAGTGAGCATGGGCACCATCGCTGCCCGCGATGCGATCCGTGTGCTGGAACTGACCGAACAGGTCGCCGCCGCCACCCTGCTGGCCGCCAACCAAGGCGTCTGGCTGCGCAGCAAGGCCGAGGATGCACGTCCATTGCCACCGGCCCTGGCCGCCATGCACGAGGAGTTGGCCAAGGACTTCCCGCCGGTCATCGAAGACCGCGCGCTGGAAGGCGAACTGCGCCTGTGCCTGAAGCGTATTGCCGAGCAACACTGGAGGCTGCATGCGTAGCAAGGGAGTGCTTCACACCGATACGGAAATCCTCGTGCCGTTCTTTGATGTCGACACCATGAACGTTGTCTGGCACGGCCATTACATCAAATACCTGGAAGTCGCCCGCTGCGCGCTGCTGGACAAGATCGGCCACAACTACACGGCCATGGTCGAGTCGGGTTACGCGTGGCCGGTGATCGATCTGCAATTGCGCTATGTGCGCGGCGCGGTGTTCGGCCAAAAGCTCAACGTGCGCGCCAATCTGGTGGAATGGGAGAACCGTCTGAAGATCAGTTACCTGATCAGCGATCTGGAAACCGGCGAACGCTTGACCCGCGCCAGTTCCGTGCAGGTCGCCGTCGACATGAGCAGCCGCGAAATGCAGTTGGCCTCACCCAAGGTCTTCACCGACGCTGTTGAAAGGATGCTCGCATGAACCTGCTGAAAACCGTCTGTAGCAGCTGGCGAAGCCTGCGTCGGCTGGTCCGCGCTCGGGCGCAGCAGTCGCCCTGCATTTCTCCTGATGCACCGCATGTTCAGGTTTTACGACGGCTTCGCCGCCGAACGCAGCCTCGCGGGCTCGGCAGCTGCTACGGGTTCGTGGCGGGGCTGGTATTGATGCAGGGGTTCTCTTCGCTGGCGCAGGCTTTTGATTTGCAGCAGTTGAGCGATCAATTGGCCAAGCCAGACGTGATCCACGGCAATTTCATCCAGGAAAAACACCTACGTGCCCTGCCTCAGCCGCTGACCAGCAAGGGCACTTTCGTCCTCGCTAAAAACCACGGTTTGCTCTGGCTGCTGAAAACCCCGCTGCAACAGGATTACCGCATCAGCGCCAAAGGCATTGCCCGGCGTGACGCCAACGGTTGGCAAATGCTGCCGAGCAAGAGTGCCGGCGCCGAGCAGAACCGTTTGTTCCTTGCGGTACTGCAAGGCGACAGCAGCGGACTGCAACGGGATTTCGAGCTTTCACTGAGCGGCGATGCACAGAACTGGAAGCTGACGCTGAGTCCGCGCTCCCTGCTGCTCAAGCAAGTGTTCACTCAGATCAACATTACCGGCGGCGAACTGGTGCACAGCATCGAGCTGCTCGAAACCCAGGGTGACAGCACCCTCTTGCGCATGCAGGACAGCACCAGCGCCCAACCGTTGAGCGATGCGGAGCAACATGACTTTGCCGAGTGAACGGAGTCTTCCACGGCTGTTTCTGATCCTGCTGCTGGCGGTGCTCGCGCTCGCCGGTTGGCAATGGCGTGACGGCGCACCACTGTCGGCCAACCTGATGGAACTGGTGCCAGGCACGGCGCCGGACGCTCTGGAACTGCGCGCCGAACAACGCATGCAAGAACCGCTGAACCGCGAAATGCTGGTGCTGGTCGGCCACACCGATCGCCAGCAAGCCGTCGCGATGGCGCAGAAACTGGGTGAACAGTGGCAGGCCAGCGGTTTGTTCGAAAAGGTCCAGTGGAACCTGCAAGCCGACTTGCCGGCGCTGCGCACGCAATTGCTCAACGGCCGACTGGCAATGCTCTCAGCGGCTGACCGACAGCAACTGATCGAGCATCCCGACGCCTTTATCCAGCAGCGAGTACAAGCACTGTTCGACCCCTTCACCGGTTTCAGTCTGGTGCCGAGCCAGGATGACTGGCTGGGCCTGACCGGACGCATCCAGAACAGCCAGCCGCAGCACGGTTCGGTGCAACTGGACATCGGCAGCGGTGCGCTGGTCGCCGATGCCGACGCCGACGGCAAGAGTTGGGTGCTGCTGCGCTCGCGCACCACGGGCAACGCCTTCGACATGAACTTGCCGCTGCAAGTGGCCGACCTGCTCCAGCACAGCCGTGAACAAGCCGCCCAGGCAAACGTTCAATTGCTTGCCGCCAGCGGCTTGCTCTATGCGGCCAGTGGGCAAAAGCAAGCCACCCGGGAAATGACCTGGGTCGGTGGCGGCGCCACGGCGGGCATTCTATTGCTGTTGCTGCTGGCCTTCCGGCGCTGGCGGGTCTTGCTGGCCTTCGTCCCGGTGCTGGTCGGCATGCTCTTCGGCGCGGTGGCCTGTGTGGCGTTGTTCGGCCATATGCACGTGATGACGTTGGTGCTCGGCTCGAGCCTGATCGGCGTGGCGGTCGATTACCCGCTGCACTATCTGTCCAAGAGCTGGAGCCTGAAACCCTGGCACAGTTGGCCGGCCCTGCGCCTGACGTTGCCGGGCCTGACGCTGAGCCTGATCACCAGTTGCATCGGTTACCTGGCCCTGGCCTGGACACCGTTCCCGGCGCTGACCCAGATCGCCGTGTTCTCTGCCGCCGGTCTGCTCGGCGCTTATTTGTCCGCGGTGTGCCTGCTGCCGGCACTGCTCAAGGGCACAGACCTGCGTCCAGCGCAGTGGCCGCTGCGGGTGTCCGAGTATTTGCTGGGGCGCCGTGAAGCGCTGCTCAAGCTCGCGAGCACGCCGGTGCTGCTGGCGCTGCTGATTGCCTTTTGTGTGGGCGGTCTGTTGCAGCTCGACACCAAAAACGACATTCGCCAGTGGGTCGGTGCACCGCAGCAACTGACTGACGAAGCACAAACCATTGCACGCATCACCGGCTATCAACCCACCAGCCAGTTCTTCCTGGTGCGCGCGGCCAATCAGCAGCAACTGCTGGAACGCCAAACCGCGCTGAGCGAGCGGCTGGATCAGTTGGTCAACCTGGAAAAACTCCAGGGTTATCTGTCGCTCAATCAATTGGTCAGCCAACCCACCGAACAGCGGCAAGTGCGTGAAGCGCTGAACAAGTTGCCGCAGTTCTGGCAACCGCTACTCGATGTCGGCGTGCCGGTGGAGGCGCTGCAAGCAGAGCTCACGAAATTGCAGGCTCTGCCCACCGAAGACATCGACGCGGCGCTGGTCGGTCCGTTGGCCGAGCCCTATCGCGCGCTGTGGCTGGGCCCGACCGATGACGGCGTAGCGGCGATGGTCAGTCTGCAAGGCTTGAACAACCCTTCCTTGTTGCGCGTCCAGGCGCTGGATTTACCGGGCGTGGAACTGGTGGATCGCCTTGGTGAGTTGAACAAGGTGTTTGCCGACACCCAGATCAGTGCCGCAGAGTTGAAACTCGCTTCCTGTGTGCTGATCGTGCTGGTGCTGATCCTGCCGTTCGGCTTCGGCGGCGCGCTGCGGATCGTCGCCCTGCCGCTGCTGGCCGCCCTGTGCAGCCTGGCCAGTCTCGGCTGGCTGGGGCAACCGCTGACGCTGTTCAGTCTGTTCGGCCTGCTGCTGGTGACGGCCATCAGCGTCGATTACGCGATCCTCATGCGTGAACAGGTCGGCGGCGCTGCCGTGAGCCTGCTGGGCACCTTGCTGGCGGCGCTGACCACCTGGCTGTCGTTCGGTTTGCTGGCGGTGTCCAGCACGCCGGCGGTGAGCAATTTCGGTCTGTCGGTGAGCCTGGGCCTGGCGTTCAGCTTCATTCTTGCGCCGTGGGCCGGACGCCAGGTTCACGCCGCCCCGGTCACGGAGTCAGCCACATGATGATCGCCGTGTTCTGGGTCATGGCCCTGGCGCTGTTCGCCGTGGCCACCCGTGTCGGTCGTCACTTCGGCGTGATCCCGATTGTCAGCCAGTTGCTGCTGGCCACCTTCGGTCTGCCGCTGCTGATGTACTTCTGGATCGAACCCCAGTGGCAATTGAGCGGCGCCGCGCTGGTCGCGCCGGTCTGGCTGAAAAACGTCTACAGCCTGAGCTTTGCCTTGTTGCTGGGGCACATTCTCAGTGACGTGATTGACCTGCGACTCGACCGCCAGAGCCTGAAAATCGCCCTGCCGAGTTTCTCCATTCCGTTTGCCTGCGGCCTCGCGACAGCGGTCTGGCTGTTACCGCCGCAACCCTGGATCAGTTCACTGGCGGTCGGCCTGCTGTTCGCCATCACGGCGATTCCGGTGTTGTATTTGTACCTGCGGCACATCAAATACCCGCCTGCCGCTACCCGGCGACTGGTGCAGACCGCGATCCTCATCGACCTCACCTGCTGGACCCTGTTCGCCATCGCCCAGGGCAGCCTGCACCTGAGCAGCCTCCTGCTGCCGCTGGCCGGCGCCTGCCTGCCGTTGCTGCTGCGTCTGCTCCGATTGCGCCAACCGTTGCTGCACAGCGGTTGCTTCTTCGCACTGCTGGTGGTGGCGGAACACTTCAAGCTCAATGCGCTGATTTTCGGCATCGGTTACCTGCTGTGGATGGCCGCGCTCAAAGTGCCGCTGGTGCTGCCGTTGCCGGTGATCTGGATGAGTCACTTGCAGACGTATATCGCGATCCCGCTGATCCTCACGTTCGGCATCGTGCAAATCAACGTCCACGCGGCCATGGCCAGCCTCGATTGGGTGCAACTGACGGCACTGCTGCTGTTCCCGATTGCCAGTAAACTGCTGGGCAACTGGCTGGGCCTCGGTTGGGCCGGCGCCTCGTTCGAAGGCGCCAGTCGCTGGCGGGAAAGCGTCTTGCTGAATATTCGCGGCTTGAGCGAGATCGTCTTTCTCAACCTGCTGCTGCAACAACAACTCATCAGCCCGGCGCTGTACTTCGCGCTGATGGTGATGGGCCTGATTGCGACATTGCTGCCGGCACTCGCCGGCATGCACCGACCCCCTCTGAACATCGCCGTCCCGGCAAGGAGCCCCCGTGCCAACAGTTGAAATGGAACATCGCCAGGTCGTGGTTATCGGTGCAGGTCCATCGGGCGCCATCGCCGCCGCGCTGCTCAAGCGCAAGGGTCATGACGTATTGATGATCGAACGCCAGCATTTCCCAAGGTTTTCCATCGGTGAAAGCCTGTTGTCCCACTGCCTGGATTTTGTCGAAGAAGCCGGCATGCTCGAAGCGGTGAACGCCGCCGGATTCCAGTTGAAAAACGGTGCGGCATTCGCTTGGGGCGAGCACTACAGCGCCTTTGATTTCGGCGAGACTTTCAGCAACGGCAAGCCGACCACCTTCCAGGTCCAGCGTGCCGATTTCGACAAGCTGCTGGCTGATCAAGCCGCGCTGCAAGGCGTGGAGGTTCGCTACGGCGAAGCCATTGTCAGCGTCGATTTCACCCTGCCGAAACCGCAGCTCGATGTGCTTCGCGAAGACGGCAGCCAGTACCGCGTCGAAGCCGATTTCGTGCTGGATGCCAGCGGCTACGGCCGTGTGTTGCCGCGCTTGCTCGACCTTGAAGCACCGTCGGATTTCCCGGTGCGCCAGGCCGTGTTCACCCACGTCGAAGACCACATCGACAACCCGACCTTCGAGCGGGAAAAAATCCTCATCACCACCCATCCGATCCACCGGGATATCTGGTTCTGGACCATCCCGTTCAGCAACGGCCGTTGCTCGGTGGGCGTGGTCGCGGCAGCCGAACACTTCGACGGTCGCATGGAAAATCTGGACGAGTGCCTGCGTGGGTTTATCGCTGAAACCCCAAGCCTGGCCGGTGTGCTGAACAACGCCGTGTGGGATACGCCTGCTCGAACCATCGGCGGCTACTCGGCCAACGTCAAAACCCTCCACGGGCCAGGCTTTGCCCTGCTCGGCAACGCGGCGGAATTTCTCGACCCGGTGTTTTCCTCTGGCGTGACCATCGCCATGCGCTCGGCGAGCATGGCCGCCGGGGTTCTGCATCGCCAACTGCAAGGCGAAAATATCGATTGGCAGACTGAGTTCGCCATCCCGCTCAAGCGCGGCGTCGACACGTTCCGTTGCTACGTCGAAGGCTGGTACGCCGGGACGTTCCAGGATGTGATTTACCATGAGGGCGGCTCGCCCGATATTCGCCGCATGATCAGCTCGATCCTCGCCGGTTATGCCTGGGATGAGCGCAATCCGTTCGTCGCCGAACCCAAGCGCCGGCTGCGGATGCTCTCGGAGCTCTGTGCAAGGGATGCCACATGAGCTACTTGAGCGACACCTACGTCGAAGAGACCCGCTTCGGTTTCTGGTTTCTGCGCAGCCACACCTGGCAGCACCATGTACTGCGAGTGGCAATCACCGATTTGCGCAGCCTGTTCAGCGAAACACCGCCGAGCAACCCGGTATTGCTGGATGCCGGTTGCGGTCAGGGCAAGTCGTTTCAGTACTTGCGCCAGACCTTTGCCCCCCAGCGCCTGATCGGTCTGGACGCCGACCCTTACAGCCTGAAGCTGGCCGGCGAAGAGGCCGTCCGTCAGGGCATGGCGGTGGAGTTGACCGGCAGCGACTGCGCGAGCATCAACGTCCCGGATGCCAGCGTCGATTTGCTGTTCTGTCACCAGACCTTCCATCATCTGGTGCAGCAGGAACAGGCACTGGCCGAGTTCTACCGCGTGCTCAAGCCCGGTGGCTATCTGCTGTTCGCCGAATCCACCGAGGCTTACATTGATACCTGGGTGATCCGCTGGTTGTTCCGCCATCCGATGCACGTGCAGAAGAGCGCCGCCGGGTATCTGGACATGATTCGCCAGCAGGGTTTCGAATTCGGCCCGAAAAACGTGTCTTATCCGTACTTGTGGTGGAGCCGTGCAAAGGATTTCGGCCTGCTTGAACGCTTGGGTCTGCGCCGGCCAAAGCCCTTCGGCCAACGGGAAGAAACCCTGGTCAATGTGGTCGCGCGCAAACCTCTTGAAGGTGCTGTTTGATGTTCATTGTCAGCTGCTCAAACTGCGGCCCCTGTGGGAGCGAGCTTGCTCGCGATAGCGGTGGGTCAGTCAACATAGTTATCGAATGCATTGCCGCCATCGCGAGCAAGCTCGCTCCCACAGGGTGTGCGGTGGTGCTGCGTTTTCTGCTGTTGGGTTGCGTCCTGTTGCTGAGCGCCTGTGCCAGCCGGGCGCCGCTGCCCGAGCTAACCCCGAACCTGTCGTTGCCGCTGCAATTGCACATCCAGCGTCTGGTGGCCGACCAACGGCAGGACTGGGTGCTGGTGATCCAGCGTGAAGGCCCTGGCATTCGCTGGTCGATGATGGACTTGCTGGGCATTCCACAGGCACGCCAGAAACTGGTCGATGGCGAGTGGCAGGCTGACGGTCTGCTGCCGCCCAATCCGGAAGCGCGAGAGCTGTTCGCCGCGCTGCTGTTTGCGCTGACCCCCAAAGATGAACTGTCGGGCAACTATCCCGCCGCGTGGCAGCATGGCTCGCAACGGTCCTTGCCAGCGCACTGGGAAGTCCGCTACTCACAACCCATGAGCTTTGAATTGAACCTGCCCAAAGGCCCGAAATATCAAGTCACGCCACTCAGCGGGGACACGCCATGACGGCTTACCTGAATGCCCTTGGGGTGATCTGCGCCCTGGGCCGTGACAAGCACGAAGTCACCCGCAACCTGTTTGCCGGTGACTGTTCGGGCATGCGCAATGAGGCTGGCTGGGTGGCGGAACGGTCGTTGCCCGTGGCCGCGGTTCAAGGCGAACTGGCGCCGGTCCCGACTGAGCTTGCGCCGCAAGACACCCGTAATAATCAATTGCTGCTGGAAGCCGCGCTGCAAATTCGCGAAGACATCGACCAGGCGATCCAGACCTACGGCCGCGACCGCATCGGTATCGTTCTGGGCACCAGCACCTCGGGCATCGACGAAGCCAGTCGCGGCCTGGCCCATTACATCCGCGAGCATCAGTTCCCGGCCGATTACGACTATCAGCAACAGGAACTCGGCGCTCCGGCGAACTTCCTCGCCGACTGGCTGCAACTGAGCGGCCCGGCCTATGTGATCTCCACGGCCTGCACTTCCAGCGCCCGGGCGCTGATGAGTGCTCAGCGCCTGCTGGACCTGGGCGTGTGCGACGCGGTGCTGTGTGGCGGTGTCGACAGCTTGTGCAAGTTGACCCTCAATGGGTTCTCGGCGCTGGAAGCGGTGTCCGGGCAACGCTGCAACCCGTTTTCGGTGAACCGTAACGGCATCAACATAGGCGAAGCGGCGGTGCTGTTTTTGATGAGCAAAAGTGTCGGCGACAGTCAGCCGATTGCCCTGCTCGGCAGTGGCGCCAGCTCCGATGCACATCACATTTCCGCACCGGAACCGACCGGCCGTGGCGCCCTGCAAGCGATGCGCAAAGCCTTGAACCGAGCACAACTGCAACCGCAACAGATCGATTACCTGAACTTGCACGGCACCGCCACCCAACACAACGACGCCATGGAAAGCCTGGCGGTGGCGACGTTGTTCCCGGCGGGTGTGCCGTGTTCGTCGACCAAACCCATGACCGGCCACACCCTCGGGGCGGCCGGCGCGCTGGAAGCGGCGTTCTGCTGGTTGAGCCTGAGTGCAGGCAACCGCGACCACGCCCTGCCGCCCCACGTCTGGGACGGCCAACCGGACCCCCAATTGCCAGCCCTGAATTGGGTGACCCCGGCCGATCGCCTGACGTCCATTGCACCTCGCTATCTGATGAGCAATTCCTTTGCCTTCGGTGGTAACAACGTCAGCCTGATTATCGGAGACGCCCCATGATTGACTGGCCGATCGCCGAGCTGCTGCCGCACGCTGGCGACATGATCTTCATCGAGCAGATCCTGTCGTTCGATGACGAGCAGATTTACACCCGCCTCACGGTCAAACCCGACGGCCTGTTCAACCGCCCGGATGGCAGCCTGCCGGCCTGGGTCGGCATTGAACTGATGGCCCAGAGCGTCGCCGCCTACGCCGGTTGCCATGCCCGTCAGCGTGGCGATGCGGTGGAGCTGGGGTTTCTGCTTGGCACCCGCAAATTCGAATGCAACGTCGAGCACTTCCCCGCCGGCACGGAGCTGACCATCCACGGAATCCGCTCGCTGGAAGACGACAACGGCATGGGCGTGTTCGAATGCCACATCACCGCCCCCGGCATTCACGCCACCGCTCGTCTGAACGTGTTCCGTCCGCCTCAGGCCGCTCAATACCTTCATGAAACCCAAGGAACCCAGCCATGACTGAATCCGTACTGATCACCGGTTCCAGCCGTGGCATCGGCCGCGCTATCGCTTTGCGTCTGGCCCAGGCCGGGCATGACATCGTGCTGCATTGCCGCAGTGGCCTGGCGGACGCTGAAGCCGTGAAGGCCGAAATCGAAGCCTTGGGGCGCAACGTGCGCATTCTGCAATTCGATGTGTCCGATCGCGCCAACTGCAAAGCCATTCTCGAAGCCGACGTGGAAACCCACGGCGCCTATTACGGCGTGGTGCTGAACGCCGGCCTGACGCGCGACGGTGCTTTTCCGGCCCTGAGCGAGGATGATTGGGACGTGGTAATGCGCACCAACCTCGACGGTTTCTACAACGTGCTGCACCCGGTGATGATGCCGATGATTCGTCGTCGCGCCGCCGGACGGATTGTTTGCATCACCTCGGTTTCCGGGTTGATCGGCAACCGTGGCCAGGTCAACTACAGCGCCTCCAAGGCCGGGCTGATCGGCGCGGCGAAGGCGTTGGCGATCGAGTTGGGCAAGCGCAAAATTACCGTTAACTGTGTCGCACCCGGCTTGATCGACACCGCGATGCTCGATGAAAACGTGCCGGTGGAAGAACTGATGAAAATGATCCCCGCACAACGCATGGGCACCCCGGAAGAGGTGGCCAGCGCAGTGAATTTCCTGATGTCGGCGGAAGCGTCGTACATCACCCGGCAGGTTCTGGCCGTCAACGGAGGCCTGTGCTGATGAAGCGCGTCGTCGTCACCGGCATGGCCGGCATCACCTCACTGGGCAGCGATTGGAACACCATCGCCGCTAACTTCGCGGCCAATCGCAGCGGTATCCGCCGGATGGACGAGTGGGATCGCTTCACCGAACTCAACACACGCCTGGCGGGGCCGATCGACGACTTCAAAGTGCCGAGCCACTGGACCCGCAAGCAATTGCGCAGCATGGGCCGGGTCTCGCGCCTGGCGGTCGGCGCGGCAGAACAGGCATTGGCCGATGCCGGGCTGTTGGGTGACGAATCGATCAAGGACGGGCGCATGGGCGTTTCCTGCGGCTCATCCACCGGCAGCACCGACGAGATCAAGGCGTTCGGCAACATGCTGCTCAACTCGGTGGCCGAGGGCCTGAACGCCAACTCCTATGTGCGCATGATGCCGCACACCACGGCCGCGAATATCAGTATCTTCTTCGGCCTCACCGGCCGGCTGATCCCGACCTCCAGTGCTTGCACCAGCGGCAGTCAGGGCATCGGTTATGCCTACGAGTCGGTCAAGTTTGGTCGTCTGCCATTGATGCTCGCCGGCGGTGCCGAAGAGCTGTGCCCCACCGAAGCGATGGTCTTCGATGCGCTCTACGCCACCAGCCTGAAAAACGATGCGCCGCAGACTTCCCCACGCCCCTACGACAGCGGCCGCGATGGCCTGGTGATCGGTGAAGGCAGCGGCATGCTGGTGCTCGAAGAACTCGAACACGCCTTGGCTCGCGGCGCGCACATCCACGCCGAACTCGTCGGTTTCGGCAGCAACGCCGACGGCCAGCACGCCACCCGCCCAGAGCAGGTCACCATGCGTCGAGCCATGGAACTTGCGCTGGAAGACGCCGGGTTACAGCCTTCTGACATCGGCTACGTGAATGGTCACGGCACGGCCACTGAACAGGGCGACATTGCCGAAACACTGGCAACGAGCGCGTTGTTCGGCGAGCACATGCCGATCAGCTCGCAGAAGAGTTTCCTCGGTCACACCCTTGGAGCCTGCGGTGCGCTGGAGTCCTGGTTCAGCATCGAAATGATGAACCGCGACCTGTACGTCCACACCCTCAACCTCGACGACGTCGACCCGCACTGCGGCAAACTCGATTACCTGCGCGGCGAGTTCCGAAAGATGAGTAATCAGTATGTGATGAACAACAACTTTGCATTTGGCGGGGTTAATACGTCGCTGATTTTTCGGCGTTGGTCGTAAAACACATCAAGATCTTTTGATTTTCAAGGTATTCACTAGGCCAGGTCGAGGTTATCCAACACTCGGTTTACTGCCAGTTCCCCCAACATGATCGACTGCTGAATCCCCAGCAGTGTGTTGCTTTGCGATCCTTCCAGATACCTCGCGAAATCGCTCGCCATGACGTTGGCTTATGCCAGGGATTCACAGGCGTATTCCAGTAGGGTGTGGTTGTCGATATCGGGGGAGATGAGAAAAATTTTGCTTGGTTGGCGTGGAGCGTCCGGATCGGTGTCCGGTGAGTTCGGTTTATTTCTACGCATCATTCGGGTCCTCGAGATAAGAGCTACCACCACATCTCTACTAATAAGATGAGGTGGTAGCTGTGCGCAGGTTAGTAGACCGGGGACCCGTGAGACCGGCGCGCTCGAGAGCGCCCTACGCACAGCCACCATAAAGTGCAGGGATGGGGATACCTGACTATCTGATGCGCTATACGCCACGGGTAACCACGGGCTACTAAACCCCGATCACTGACAATCAGTGATGCGAACGAAGTTACCGATGGCCCCCAAAGCGCACAAGCCGGCGGATTCTGGATTAGTTGTAGGCAATGCCGCAAGGCGCTGTAGCCTTGCTAAGGTATTTCGGAAATGTCCCACGCTCATCAGCGAAGCGTCCGTTTTGGCGTAGGCAACTGCACCTTTTTTGGTGGATTTGCGGACGCTTTCGCGGGCAAGCCCGCTCCCACAAAGTCCGGCAGTGTGTCAAAACGGGTGTTCACACCGCTGAACCCTGTGGGAGCGGGCTTGCCCGCGATTGACTGCGAAGCAGTCACGCCTTCAACGGCTCAACCTTACGCGTCAACAACTCCACAAACGCCTTGGCCATCGGCGACTTCTGATCCTTGCGCTGCACCAGCCACACCGCCGACACCGCTTCAGGATCGAGCAGAGGCCGATAGACCACACCATCGATGCGCATCCGCTGGTAAGACGCCGGCAGCACGGATACACCCAGCCCCGCCGCCACCAACCCGATGATCGTCATCGCCTCGCCCGCCTCCTGCGCAAAGTGCGGACTAAAACCGGCATCCCGCGCCAGGCTGAGCAATTGTGCGTACAGACCACTGCCATAACTGCGTGGGAAAAATACGAAGGGCTCGAGGGCCAGGGCCGACAGAAACAAGCCTTCTTCACTATCGGTCACTAAAGGATGCTTGGAGCTGAGCACCGCCACCAGCGGCTCACGCATCAGCTCCACCACGCTGAGCGAGTCCGGTAACCCAAGCGGTCGCATGATCCCTACTTCAATCGACTCATCCACCAGCGCATCCGCTACCTGAGTGCTGCTCATCTCCCGTAGGTTCAGGTGCACTGCCGGAAATCGCTGGCGAAACGAAAAAATCGCCTGAGGGATGGTCGAGTTGAATGGCGCCGATGAGGTGAAGCCAATCTTCAGTTCGCCCAACTCACCCAGCTGCGCCCGCCGTGCAACATCCGCCGCCTTGTCGACCTGCGCCAGCACCAGCCGCGCCTCTTCCAGAAACAGCCGGCCGGCTTCACTGAGCTCGACCCGACGATTGGTGCGCTCGAACAACCGCGCGCCCACCTCCTGCTCCAGCGCCTGAATCTGCTGACTCAGCGGCGGTTGTGAGATGCCCAGCACCTGGGCGGCGCGGCCGAAGTGCAGTTCTTCGGCAACAGCAATGAAGTAGCGCAGGTGACGCAATTCCATGAAAACTCCATTAGGTCGTTAAACCTATCAAACAGGTCGAACAATATATTGGATTGAATCATTAGGCAGCTATATGCTTTTTTCATTGCCTGACCGGCTGCGTCCTTTGAGGTCCGAAGTGAAAACTGCTGTCGCTCCACTTGCCCATGAAGTTTCGCCCGCAGCGGTGGACGATGTTGTCGCCGAACTAAAGGAGATCTACATCGAAAAAGGCACGCCGATGTTCATGCGCACGGTGTTGGCGCTGTTCTCCGGCGGCTTCGCGACCTTCGCTCTGCTCTATTGCGTGCAGCCGATGATGCCGCTGCTGTCCCATGAGTACTCCATCAACGCCGCCCAGAGCAGCCTGATCCTGTCGGTCGCCACCGGCATGCTCGCCATTGGTCTGCTGATCACCGGCCCGATCTCCGACCGTGTCGGACGTAAACCGGTGATGGTCGCCGCGCTGTTCGCCGCCGCGCTCTGCACAATCGCCAGCTCAATGATGCCGAGCTGGCACGGCGTGTTGGTGATGCGGGCGCTGATAGGGTTGTCGTTGAGCGGTCTGGCAGCAGTTGCCATGACTTACCTGAGCGAAGAGATCCACCCGCAACACATCGGCCTGGCCATGGGTTTGTACATCGGCGGCAACGCGATTGGCGGGATGTGCGGACGCTTGATCACCGGCGTGTTGATCGACTTCGTCAGCTGGCACACGGCGATGTTGGTGATCGGAGGTCTGGCGCTGATCGCGGCGGCGGTGTTCTGGAAAATCCTCCCCGAGTCGCGCAACTTCCGCGCCCGCTCATTGCACCCGCGCAGCTTGATTGACGGCTTCACCATGCACTTTCGCGATGCCGGCCTGCCGCTATTGTTCCTCGAAGCTTTTGTGCTGATGGGTGCGTTCGTCACTCTCTTCAACTACATCGGTTATCGCCTGCTGGCCGAGCCGTACCACATGGATCAGGCCTTCGTCGGGCTGCTCTCGGTGGTGTATCTGTCGGGCATCTACAGCTCAGCGAAAATCGGTGCCCTGGCCGACCAACTCGGCCGCCGCAAAGTGCTGTGGGCAACCATCGTGCTGATGATCGCCGGCCTCGCCCTGACCCTGCTCACGCCGCTGCCGGTGGTGATCATCGGCATGTTGATCTTTACCTTCGGCTTCTTCGGCGCCCATTCGGTGGCCAGCAGCTGGATCGGCCGCCGGGCGATCAAAGCCAAGGGGCAAGCGTCGTCGCTGTACTTGTTCAGCTACTACGCAGGGTCGAGCATCGCCGGGACGGCGGGCGGGGTGTTCTGGCACATGGGTGGGTGGAACGGGATAGGGCTATTCATTGGCGGGTTGCTGGTGATTGCGCTGCTGGTGGCGTTGAAACTGGCGAAGTTACCGCCATTGGAGAATGTGAAAGCTTAGGTTCGGTCACCACAAACAACTGTGGGAGCGAGCTTGCTCGCGATGAGGGCTTCACATTCAACATCTCTGTTGACTGATACACCGCTATCGCGAGCAAGCTCGCTCCCACAGAAAAGCCGGGCGTTTTTTATCGGGCGACGATCACTCGTGATACTGCGCCGACAGTTCATGCACCGCGCGCAAGAAGGCGCCGGCGTGTTCCGGGTCGACTTCAGGCGTGATGCCATGGCCGAGGTTGAACACGTGGCCGCTGCCCTTGCCGTAGCTGGCGAGGATGCGGCCGACTTCGGTGCGAATGGCTTCTGGTTTCGCGTACAGCACAGTCGGGTCCATGTTGCCTTGCAGCGCGACTTTGTCGCCGACGCGATCACGGGCGTTGCCGATGTCGCAGGTCCAGTCCAGGCCCAATGCATCGGCGCCAGCGTCGGCGATGCTTTCGAGCCACAGGCCGCCATTCTTGGTGAACAGAATGACCGGCACCTTGCGGCCTTCGTGTTCACGGATCAGGCCGCTGACGATTTTGCGCATGTAGGCCAGGGAGAATTCCTGATATGCCGCCGCCGAAAGGCTACCGCCCCAACTATCGAAGATCTGCACCGCTTGCGCCCCGGCCATGATCTGGCCGTTGAGGTAGCTGGTGACCGTCTGCGCGAGCTTGTCCAGCAGCAGGTGCAAGGCTTGCGGGTTGTCGTAGAGCATGGTTTTGGTCTTGCGGTAGTCTTTCGACGAGCCGCCTTCGACCATGTAGGTGGCCAGGGTCCATGGGCTGCCGGCGAAGCCGATCAGCGGCACGCGGCCGTTCAGTTCGCGGCGGATGGTGCTGACCGCGTCCATGACGTAGCCGAGGTCTTTGTGCGGATCAGGAATCGGCAGCGCTTCGATGTCAGCCAGGGTGCTGATGACTTTCTTGAAGCGCGGACCTTCACCGGTTTCGAAGTACAGGCCCTGGCCCATGGCATCGGGGATGGTCAGGATGTCGGAGAACAGGATCGCCGCGTCCAGTTGTGGGTAGCGGTCGAGCGGCTGCATCGTGACTTCGCAAGCGAACTCCGGGTTCATGCACAGGCTCATGAAGTCGCCGGCCTTGGCACGGCTGGCGCGGTATTCCGGCAGGTAGCGACCGGCCTGACGCATCATCCAGACAGGCGTGACGTCTACGGGTTGCTTGAGCAGGGCGCGAAGGAAACGGTCGTTCTTCAGGGCAGTCATGTCGGCATCCGGAAAAAAAGTGCGGGCATTTTCTCAGAGCGCGAAGCAAAAGGCACGGCAAGAGCCGTGCCTTTTGTCTATCGGGTCAATTTGTCGCGGGGGAACACAGTCTTCGCAACACCACAAAACCAATGTGGGAGCGCCGGTCGACGCTCGATTGCCTGCGATGCGGGCACCTCGGTGTGTCAGATAGACCGAGGTGATGCTATCGCAGGCAAGCCAGCTCCCACAGGTATTGCATTCCAATCTATTGGAAGGTGATCAGACGCCCAGGTAATCCAGGATCCCTTCGGCGGCATTGCGGCCTTCGAAGATCGCCGTCACCACCAGGTCAGAACCGCGAACCATGTCGCCACCGGCGAAGATTTTCGGGTTGCTGGTCTGGTGCTTGTACTGACCTTGTTCCGGGGCCACAACGCGGCCCTGGCTATCGGTCTGGATGCTGTGCTGTTCGAACCACGACGCCGGGCTCGGACGGAAACCGAACGCGATGACCACGGCATCAGCCGGGATGATCTCTTCGGAACCCGGAATCGGCTCGGGGCTGCGACGGCCGCGGGCGTCCGGTTCGCCGAGACGGGTCTCGACCACCTTCACACCTTCGACGCGGTCTTCGCCGACGATCGCGATTGGCTGGCGGTTGTAGAGGAACTTCACCCCTTCTTCCTTGGCGTTCTTCACCTCTTTGCGCGAGCCCGGCATGTTCGCTTCGTCACGACGATAAGCACAGGTCACCGACTTGGCGCCTTGGCGAATCGAGGTACGGTTGCAGTCCATCGCCGTGTCGCCGCCACCCAGCACCACAACCTTTTTGCCTTTCATGTCGACGAAATCTTCCGGCGACTTTTCAAAGCCCAGGTTGCGATTGACGTTGGCGATCAGGAAGTCCAGCGCGTCATGCACGCCCGGCAAATCTTCACCGGCAAAGCCGCCCTTCATGTAGGTGTAGGTGCCCATGCCCATGAACACGGCATCGTACTCTTCGAGCAGTTGCTCGACGGTCACGTCCTTGCCCACTTCGGTGTTCAGACGGAACTCGATGCCCATGCCGGTGAAGACTTCGCGACGATTGCTCAGCACGGTTTTTTCCAGCTTGAACTCGGGGATGCCGAAGGTCAGCAGACCGCCGATTTCCGGGTTCTTGTCGAACACCACCGGGGTCACTCCACCGCGTACCAGCACGTCGGCACAACCCAAACCTGCCGGGCCTGCGCCGATCACGGCAACACGCTTGCCGGTCGGTATGACCTTGGACATGTCCGGGCGCCAGCCCATGGCGAACGCGGTGTCGGTGATGTACTTCTCGACCGAACCGATGGTCACCGCGCCGAAGCCGTCATTGAGGGTGCAGGCACCCTCGCACAGACGATCCTGCGGGCATACCCGGCCACAGACTTCCGGTAGGGTGTTGGTCTGGTGCGACAGCTCGGCAGCCTGGAGGATGTTGCCCTCGGCCACCAGCTTCAGCCAGTTCGGAATGAAGTTGTGCACCGGGCACTTCCATTCGCAATACGGGTTACCGCAACCCAGGCAGCGGTGAGCCTGATCGGCCGAATGCTGGGGTTTGAACGGTTCGTAGATCTCCACGAACTCTTTCTTGCGTTGACGCAACAGTTTCTTCTTCGGATCCTTGCGCCCGACATCGATGAACTGGAAGTCGTTATTCAGACGTTCAGCCATTGTTAAAACCTCATCAAACTCTTCAGGCGCATATCACTGCGGGTTGGCACGGGTGCTGGAAAGCAACGATTTCAGGTTGGCAGCCTTGGGCTTGACCAGCCAGAAACGACGCAGATAGTCGTCGAGGTTTTCAGCGAGGTTACGACCCCACTCGCTGTCGGTTTCCTCGACGTATTCGTTCAGCACGCGTTGCAGGTGGCTGCGATAGGCTTCCATCGCCTCACCGCTGATCCGCTGGATTTCCACCAGTTCGTGGTTGACCCGGTCAACGAAGCTGTTGTCCTGGTCGAGCACGTAGGCGAAACCGCCGGTCATGCCTGAGCCGAAGTTGTAACCGGTCTTGCCCAATACGCAGACGAAACCACCGGTCATGTACTCGCAGCAGTGATCGCCCGTGCCTTCCACCACGGTGTGAGCACCGGAGTTACGCACCGCAAAACGCTCGCCCGCGGTACCGGCGGCGAACAGCTTGCCGCCAGTGGCGCCGTACAGGCAGGTGTTGCCGATGATGGCACTGTCCTGAGTCTTGTAGACGCTGCCCTTTGGCGGAACGATGACCAGTTTGCCGCCGGTCATGCCTTTGCCGACGTAGTCGTTGGCGTCGCCTTCCAGGTACATGTGCAGGCCGCCAGCGTTCCACACACCGAAGCTCTGACCGGCCGTCCCGTTGAAGCGGAAGGTGATCGGCGCGTTCGCCATGCCCTGGTTGCCGTGCTTGCGAGCAATTTCACCGGAGATCCGCGCGCCGATCGAACGGTCGCAGTTGCAGATATCCAGGGCGAAATCGGCGCCGCTCATGTCGTTGATGGCCGAGGTGGCCATGTCGACCATTTTCTCGGCCAGCAGGCCTTTGTCGAACGGTGGGTTGCGGTCAACCTGGCAGAACTGAGGCTTGTCTGCCGGGATGTGATCGCTGCCCAGCAATGGCGTCAGGTCCAGGTGTTGCTGCTTGGCGGTCTGGCCTTCGAGGATGTCCAGCAGATCGGTACGACCGATCAGCTCTTCGAGGGAGCGCACGCCCAGCTTGGCCAGCCACTCACGGGTTTCTTCGGCAACGTAGGTGAAGAAATTCACCACCATGTCGACGGTCCCGATGTAGTGATCCTTGCGCAGCTTCTCGTTCTGAGTCGCGACGCCGGTGGCGCAGTTGTTCAGGTGGCAGATACGCAGGTATTTGCAGCCCAGCGCGATCATTGGCGCGGTGCCGAAGCCGAAGCTTTCAGCGCCGAGGATCGCAGCCTTGATCACGTCGAGACCGGTTTTCAGGCCGCCGTCGGTTTGTACCCGGACTTTGCCGCGCAGGTCGTTGCCGCGCAGGGTCTGGTGAGTTTCGGCCAGGCCGAGTTCCCACGGCGCGCCCGCGTATTTGATCGAGGTCAGCGGCGATGCACCGGTGCCGCCGTCGTAGCCGGAGATGGTGATCAAGTCCGCGTAGGCCTTGGCCACACCGGCAGCGATAGTGCCGACGCCCGCTTCTGCTACCAGCTTCACCGAGACCAAAGCCTTCGGGTTGACTTGTTTCAGGTCGAAAATCAACTGCGACAAATCTTCGATCGAATAGATGTCGTGGTGCGGTGGAGGTGAGATCAGGGTCACGCCCGGCACTGCGTAACGCAGCTTGGCGATCAGACCGTTGACCTTGCCGCCTGGCAGCTGACCACCTTCGCCGGGCTTGGCGCCCTGAGCGACTTTGATCTGCAGCACTTCAGCGTTGACCAGGTATTCCGGGGTCACACCGAAACGGCCAGTCGCAACCTGTTTGATTTTCGAGCTCTTGATGGTGCCGTAACGCGCAGGGTCTTCGCCGCCTTCGCCGGAGTTGGAACGCGCACCGAGGCGGTTCATGGCTTCGGCCAGGGCTTCGTGAGCTTCCGGCGACAAGGCGCCGAGGGAGATGCCCGCGGAGTCAAAGCGCTTGAGCACCGACTCCAGCGGTTCGATCTCGCTGATGTCCAGCGGCGTGTCCAGGGTTTTGACCTTGAACATGTCACGGATCATCGACACCGGACGGTTGTCCACCAGCGCCGTGTATTCCTTGAACTTGCTGTAGTCGCCCTGCTGCACAGCGGCTTGCAGGGTGCTGACCACGTCCGGGTTGTAGGCGTGATATTCGCCGCCGTGGACGAATTTCAGCAAACCACCTTGCTGGATCGGCTTGCGCGGGCTCCAGGCTTCGGCAGCCAGGGCTTTCTGCTCGGCTTCGATGTCGACGAAACGCGCACCTTTGATGCGGCTTGGCACGCCACGGAAGCTCAGGTCGCAGACTTCTTCGGACAGGCCGATGGCCTCGAACAGCTGCGCACCGCGGTACGACGTGATGGTCGAGATGCCCATCTTCGACAGGATCTTCAGCAGACCTTTGGTGATGCCTTTGCGGTAATTCTTGAACACCTCATAGAGGTCGCCCAGGACTTCACCGGTACGGATCAGGTCGCCCAGCACTTCGTAAGCCAGGAACGGATAGACCGCCGAGGCGCCGAAACCGATCAACACGGCGAAGTGGTGCGGATCGCGAGCCGTCGCGGTTTCCACGAGGATGTTGGAGTCGCAACGCAGGCCTTTTTCGGTCAAGCGGTGGTGCACCGCGCCGGTGGCCAGGGAAGCGTGGATCGGCAACTTGCCCGGGGCAATGTGACGGTCACTCAGCACGACCTGGGTACGACCGGAGCGCACCGCTTCTTCAGCCTGATCGGCAACGTTGCGGATCGCCGCTTCGAGGCCGACGCTTTCGTCGTAGTTGAGGTCGATGATCGCGCGCTCGAAGCCCGGACGATCGAGGTTCATCAGCGAGCGCCACTTGGCCGGGGAAATGACCGGCGAGCTGAGGATCACGCGCGAGGCGTGTTCCGGCGACTCCTGGAAGATGTTGCGCTCGGCACCGAGGCAGATCTCCAGCGACATGACGATGGCTTCACGCAGCGGGTCGATCGGCGGGTTGGTGACCTGCGCGAATTGCTGGCGGAAATAGTCGTACGGCGTGCGCACGCGCTGGGACAGCACGGCCATCGGCGTATCGTCGCCCATCGAGCCAACGGCTTCGTAGCCTTGCTCGCCGAGCGGACGCAGCACCTGATCACGTTCTTCGAAAGTGACCTGGTACATCTTCATGTACTGCTTGAGTTGATCGACATCGTAGAACGCCGAACCGTGGTCGTTGTCTTCCATGGTGGCCTGGATGCGCAGGGCATTCTTGCGCAGCCATTGCTTGTACGGATGACGGGACTTCAAGCGGTTGTCGATGGCGTCGGTGTCGAGGATCTGGCCGGTTTCAGTGTCCACGGCAAAGATCTGACCCGGGCCAACGCGGCCCTTGGCGATCACGTCTTCAGGCTGGTAGTTCCAGACACCGATTTCCGAGGCCAGGGTGATGAAACCGTTTTTGGTGGTGACCCAACGCGCTGGACGCAGGCCGTTACGGTCGAGCAGGCACACCGCGTAGCGACCGTCGGTCATTACCACGCCGGCCGGGCCGTCCCACGGTTCCATGTGCATCGAGTTGTATTCGTAGAACGCACGCAGGTCCGGGTCCATGGTTTCGACGTTCTGCCACGCAGGCGGAATGATCATCCGCACGCCACGGAACAGGTCGATACCACCGGTGACCATCAACTCGAGCATGTTGTCCATGCTGGAGGAGTCGGAACCGACACGGTTGACCAGCGGGCCGAGTTCTTCCAGGTCCATCAGATCATTGGTGAACTTGGTGCGACGGGCCACGGCCCAGTTGCGGTTACCGGTGATGGTGTTGATCTCGCCGTTGTGGGCGAGGAAGCGGAACGGCTGAGCCAGCGGCCATTTCGGCAGGGTGTTGGTGGAGAAGCGCTGGTGGAAAACGCAAATCGAGGTTTGCAGGCGCTGGTCGCTGAGGTCTGGATAGAAGGCGGTCAAATCCGCCGGCATCATCAGGCCTTTATAAATGATGGTCTTGTGCGAAAAGCTGCAGACGTAGTGATCGGCGTCGGCGGCGTTGGCCACGGACGAGCGACGACGGGAGGTGAACAGCTTGACGGCCATGTCCTGATCGCTCAGGCCATCACCGGCGATGAACACTTGCTCGATCTGCGGCAGGCGCTCAAGGGCCAGGCGACCGAGGACACTGGTGTCGATCGGCACTTTGCGCCAGCCGACGAGGGTCAGGCCAGCAGCGAGGATCTCGCGGTTCATGTTCTCGCGAGCGGCTTCGGCTTTGACCGGGTCCTGGTTGAAGAAGACCATGCCCACCGCATATTGCTTGGGCAGTTCGACGCCGAAGGTTTCCTGGGCAATGGCTCGCAGGAACACATCCGGCTTTTGAATCAGCAAGCCACAACCGTCACCGGTCTTGCCGTCGGCGTTGATCCCACCGCGGTGGGTCATGCAGGTCAGGGCCTCGATGGCCGTTTGCAAAAGGGTATGACTGGGCTCGCCCTGCATATGGGCTATCAGGCCGAAACCGCAGTTATCCTTGAATTCATCTGGTTGGTACAGACCTGCTTTCATAGACACTTTCTCACCAGGCTGCCTCTTGTCGAGGCAAATTTCTTTTCAATTCAACCACTTACCATCCGCGCCGAACGTACGCCAGCTTTGCGGGGGCAAAAGGGAGGTCATTGTACACACCGACACAGAGGCTCACAAATTTGACGACGAAATGTCGCAAATCTATGTCGCATTTGTGAAAGGTTTAAAGCGATATGCTGTGCTAGTCAAAACTTTTTTAATTTTGACCGCAACGACTCAAAGACTACTGTGACGCAGACACCACAAGGCACGCGGTCTGTAGAGACGGCATGCGCTTGCAGAAATTTTGAGGTGCCGGGAGAGGCGGCCTGGGTAAGGCCGCCGAATCTTCAGCGAGTTGTTGCCAGTTCCTGTTGGACGCTGGCGACAGTGCGAGGCCAAGGTTTACCAGCCTGAACCTTCGCTGGCAAGGCCTTGATGGCGCTAAGGGCTGCATCGCGGTTGGCGAAGCTACCGTAGGTGATGACGTAAAGCGGTTTGCCGTTGAGGACTTTCTTGAAATAACGGTACTCGCCGCCCTGCTCCTTGACGAAGGATTGCGCGGCCGCTTCAGAGCTGGTGCCGAGGATCTGCACCACGTAGTTACCCGGCGCTTGCCCTGCATACCAGGTGCCGCCGGCGGCCTTGGCCACGGTGGTTGGTTTCTCGGCAGGCTTGGCGGCAGCGGCGGCTGGTTTGGCTGGCACTGGAGCTGGCTTCACGGCAGGCGCTACCGGAACTGGCTTGGCAGTCGCGACCTGAGTCGGAGCAGGCACAGGCTTGGTGGCTGGCGTCGGTGCAGGACCTGCCGACAGACCTGCTGGAGGCGCGGTGGTGGTCACGGTCGGAGGCGTAGCGCTCGAACCTTCGACCGGCACGCCGTCATCGCCTTCGGTGATGCCGCCGGCGGCTTCAGCCAGCGGACCACGCATGACCGGCTGAGAGTTGCCGACCAGCGGCAATGGCATCGGTTGCGAGTTACCGGCGAATTCGACGGCAGGCGCGCCGCCGCTGTCAGGTTGTGGCGTGCCCTGGCCGAGCGGCAGTTGCGCCTGTTCGTTGGCAGGTGCACCAGTGGTCGGTGCTTTGCTGCGACCCGGCATCAACCAGGCGGCGGCTACCGCGACCACGACAACAGCGGAAATCGCCAATACGTGTTTCTTCGGCATGTTGAACCCCATACTTGGACGCTTCACCGCTGAGCGGCTGGCAATCATGGCTTCGATCATTGCATCGCGGGCAACCTGGTTGATGGTGCCAGGCCAACCGTCGGAGCTTTCGTGAATATCAGAGATCTGATCCGCGGTGAAAAGTTCGATACCCCGGCCGGCGCCCTCGAGCCGCTGGTCCAGATATTCGCGCGTTTCTTCTTCGGTGTAAGGCTGCAACTCGATGACGTGGAAACGCTCTTCTTCGAGACTCAGCGCGTCCAGTTGAGCAATCAGCGACGACTCACCGAACAGGAACACATGCGGGCGACCTTCCGGTGCCCCGGCAGCCAGGGCCAGCAAGGCCTCCAGCGCGGATTCGTCGAGTTGCTCGGCGTCATCCACCAGCAAATAGACTTCCTGCCCCGTCAGCGCAAGTTGCACCACTTGAGCCAGAATCGCGCCGATCTCGGCCTGGGCAACGTTCAGCGCCTGAGCCACCTGACGCAGCACGCCGGCCGCATCACCGGCGCCACGGGCGGAAACCACCACGCTCTGCACCGACTGTTTGTTGGTGCTGGCCACCAGGGCCTGACGCAACAGCGTCTTGCCACTGCCTTGCGGGCCGGTGACTACCAGCAGCAACTGACTGTAGCGTGCCAGGTGATGCAGTTGCCCCAGCACCGGTTTGCGCTGGGCCGGGAAGAATTTGAAGCCAGGCACCCGTGGAGAAAAAGGGTCATGACTCAACTGGTAATGGCCGAGGAAAGCCTCGTCGGCGTGCAAACTAGTCATCGGGATCTTATTAACCTTTAAGCTGAGCCAGAGCGCGGTAATCCGCTCCCAGCGTGGCCTGTAAAACCTCTTTCGGATAATCGTCGGTCACCACCGCTTCGCCCATGTGGCGCAGCAGCACCAGGCGCAAACGACCGTCGATCACTTTCTTGTCAATTGCCATGTGTTCGAGAAAATCGGCTTCAGTCATCTCTTCAGGCGGGATGACCGGCAGGCCGGCACGCTGGAACAGACGAATGCCACGATCGCGCTCTTGCTCGCTGATCCAGCCCAGGCGCGCGGACATTTCCAAGGCCATTACGGTGCCAGCAGCGACCGCCTCACCATGTAGCCAGACACCATAGCCCATGTGGGTTTCGATGGCGTGGCCGAAGGTATGACCCAGGTTGAGCGTGGCACGAACACCGGTCTCCCGTTCGTCGGCACCCACCACCGCAGCCTTGGCCGCGCAAGAGCGCTCGATGGCGTAAGTCAGGGCGACCTGGTCCAGGGCGCGCAAGCGATCGACGTTGTCTTCAAGCCAGGTCAAAAACGGTTCGTCGCAGATCAGCCCATATTTGATGACTTCAGCAAGCCCGGCGGACAGTTCGCGGGCCGGCAGGGTATTGAGGGTAGCGGTATCAATCAGCACCACATTCGGCTGATAGAAAGCGCCGACCATGTTCTTGCCCAGCGGATGGTTGATCCCGGTCTTGCCGCCCACCGAAGAGTCGACTTGCGACAGCAACGTGGTCGGGACCTGGATGAAATCGACACCGCGCTGGTAGCAGGCGGCCGCAAAACCGGCCATGTCACCAATCACACCGCCACCGAGGGCGATGACCGTGGTACGGCGGTCGTGCCGCGCGGTCAGCAGACCGTCGAAAATCAGTTGCAGGGTTTCCCAGGTCTTGAACGCTTCGCCGTCTGGCAGCACCACGGAAACCACCGAGAACTGTGCAAGGCTGCGGGTCAGACGCTCGAGATAGAGCGGCGCAACGGTCTCGTTGGAGATGATCGCCACTTGCCGTCCGCGGATATGCGGGGCCAGCAGCTCAGGCTGATCCAACAAACCTTCGCCAATATGAATCGGGTAGCTGCGCTCGCCTAGATCGACCTTGAGTGTCTGCATGTGTCCCCACAGTGAAGATGGAATCAGGCGTCCTGCCTTGAGTTAACGAATGTCCACGGCGTCTGCTGGTGTGACGCCGTTCGGTAGCCATCCGCCACAACCTTGAGCGGCCATGACAGGACGCCGAGGATAGCGCATTTCGCGCTGCGCTTTAACGGGGAGGTAGCTGCTGCAAGCGTTCGAGAATATCGAGCACCACCATTCGCGGCGGCCGCTCATCGGTTTCCACCACCAGATCGGCGATTTCCCGATAAAGCGGATCGCGGATCGCCAGCAGATCTCGAAGGGTCTTGGCCGGATCGGCAGTACGCAACAGGGGTCGATTGCGATCGCGGGAAGTGCGGCCCACCTGCTGCTCGACAGACGCATGCAGATAGACCACCCGCCCCCCGGCGTGCAGCGCCCGGCGATTGGCCTCGCGCATCACCGCGCCGCCACCGGTCGCCAGCACCACGCCGTCGCACCCGCACAGCTCGGCAATCATTGCCTGCTCGCGGTCACGAAAGCCCGGTTCGCCTTCCTTATCGAAAATCCACGGGATATTGGCGCCCGTGCGCAATTCAATTTCCTTATCGGAATCTTTGAACGGCAGGCGCAGCTCTTTGGCCAGCAACCGGCCGATGGTGCTTTTTCCAGCCCCCATCGGTCCAACAAGAATCAAATTTCGCACAGAATCAATGACTCACAGCAATCGCCTGGTTATTCATGATACGCGGAGTGAGAAATACCAGCAGCTCGGATTTTTTCTCCGAAACCACGTCACGCCGGAAAAGGCGGCCAAGATACGGCACATCACCGAGAAATGGCACCTTATCTACAACCTTGCTCTGAGTATTTGAGAAAACCCCGCCAATCACGATGGTCTCGCCGTCGTTGACCAGGACCTTGGCATTGACCTCGTTTTTCTTGATCGGCGGCACATCCTGCACCTTGTTCAGGTAGTCCGGTTCGTCCTTGGTGACCTTGACCTCCATGATGATCCGGTTGTCCGGGGTGATCTGCGGCGTCACCTCCAGAGACAGCGAGGCCTCCTTGAACGACACCGAGGTAGCACCGCTGGAGCTGGCTTCCTGATAGGGAATTTCCGTGCCCTTGAGGATTTTCGCGGTTTCCTTGTCCGAGGTGACCACCTTGGGCTGCGAGACAATTTCGCCGTTGCCGGTTTTCTCCATGGCCGTCAGCTCGAGATCCAGCAGCACATTGTCGGTGATGAACGCGATGCCGAGCCCCGAGGTGTTGGCGGCGGTGCCCAGGTCGACGAACGGCGCGTTGGTGCTGGTGCTGCCAGGCGTACCGATGGTCGACGAAGCATTAGCCCCACTATTGCTGACACCTGAGGTGTTCCAGTTGCCCTTGTTCTGCAACGAACCGCCCCAGCGCACGCCGAGGCTTTTGTCGTAGTCGACGTTGGCTTCGACGATGCGCGCCTCGATCATCACCTGACGCACCGGGATATCCAGTTGCGCGACGATACGGCGCAGTTCGTCGAGGCGATCCTGGGTCTGGTAGGCAATGATGTTGTTGGTCCGCTCATCCACCGTGATCGAGCCCCGCTCGTCGGCTTTTGCCTCGGCACTGGTCACCGACTGGAACAGCTTGGCGATATCGGCCGCTTTGGCGTAGTTGACCTGCAACAGTTCCCGACGCAGAGGCGCCAGGTCGGCAATCTGCTTCTGCGACTCAAGCTCCTGGCGCTCGCGAGCGGCGATTTCATCGGCCGGTGCCACCAGCAAAACGTTACCGATCTTGCGTTTATCCAGACCTTTGGTTTTCAACACCAGATCCAGCGCCTGATCCCACGGTACGTTCTGCAAACGCAGCGTGATGCCGCCCTGCACCGTGTCGCTGGCCACCAGATTGAGATTGGTGAAATCGGCGATCAGTTGCAGCACCGAACGCACATCGATGTCCTGGAAATTCAACGAGAGTTTTTCACCGGTGTAGGCAAAACGCTCAGTGTTGCGCTTCTGCAAGTCATCGACGGTCATCGGCCGGATGCTGACGGTCAGCTTGTTGTCGGTCTGGTAAGTCGAATAATCGAATGCGCCGCTGGGCTCAATGCTGATCGTGGCCCGATCACCGGTGGCGCTGGCGTTGACGAACTGCACCGGCGTGGCGAAATCCTTGACGTCCAGGCGTACACGCAACGGCTCAGGCAATTGGGTCCTGGCGAAACCGAGGATAATCTTGCCGTCGCGCTCCTGAATGTCCGGGGCGATGGAAGGATCCGACAGATCGATGACCACATTGCCTTCGCCCTGAGTGCCGCGCTGGAAATCCACACCCCGAATGGCCTTGCCTACTGGCGCATAGGCTTTCGCCGGGGCTGGCGTTGCAGTCGCTGCGCGCGGCGTTTTGGACGCCGGGCTGGAGGCCGTTTTGTTGGCGCCTTGCCCGACCACCACGAACAGAGTATTGCCTTCGACCCGTGCGTTGTACGGAGTCAACTGGGTCAGATTGATGATCAGTCGCGTACGGTCCTTGGCTTGCACCACCGTGGCGCTGCGGGCATTTCCGCCGCCCAGGTCACGATTTTTGCTTTTTAGCTGACTGACGACGCCAGGCAGATCCAGCGCAATCCGTGCAGGCGACTCCGTGGTGTAACCGTGAGGCGGCGGTGGCGGCCCATCGAACGACAACTTCAACTCGACGCGGTCCCCCGGCAGCGCGGCGACATCCAGCGCTTTGAGGTTGGCCGCTAGTACCATCGGCGACAGCAACGCTATCCATAGCGAAATACCGAAGGTTGAGAAAATCCTGTTCATTATTCGAGTTCCACTATGAGTGCTCTTTCAAAGGGATGGTCCGCGGCCGCTCCAGCCAGGCGCCTTCGCCGTCGGGAACGATTTCGACCACATCGACCTGCGAGCCGCTGATGGCGACGATCCGCCCATGGTTACGCCCCAGGTAATCGCCGACTTTCAACCGATGCACCCCGCCCGCCCCGCGCAACAGCGCAAAGGAGCCGGTCGCATTGGCGATCGTTCCGACCATTTCAAACTGCTCGATGTTGAAACCTTCGAGGTACTGCTTGACCCGATTCGGGTCAGGTTTGACGTTGCGTGAACCGTGTTTCTGGCCGGCCAGATCGACTCTGACCTGTCGGGAAAACGGGCTTCGCAGGTTGGCGGCGCTGTAGGTGAATGTTGGGTAAGACCGAAATGTCGGCGTTGGTTCAATCTTGCCGGGCGCACGCAAACGCATTTCGTTCATGTATGCATCCAGGTCGCTGAAGTCATTGTCGCTGCCGCAACCGGCCAGGCCGGCGACCAACACAACCATCGAAAAACAACGAATCGGGCTCATTTTTGCAGCCCCTTGTCGTTGTAGCGGTAGGTCTTGGCGAGGATGCTCATGCGCAACTTCGGACCACCTTCCGGGTTGGCCGGCGCAAGGTCGAAGTCATGCAGGGTGACAATCCGTGGCAGCCCGGCGACGCCGCTGACGAAGGTGGCCAGGTCATGATAGGCACCGGTGACGGTGATCTGGATCGGCAGCTCGATGTAGAACTGCTGCGTGTTCTCCGGCAGCAGTTTGATCTCTTCGAACTCCAGGCCACTGCCCAGGCCGGTGCGAGTGATGTCCTCCAGCAGACCGGGCACTTCGGTGTCACTGGGCAATTGCCGCAACAGCACGCCAAAGGAGTTCTCCATTTCCTTCATCTGTTGCGTATACAGCTCCAGATTCGCCGCCATATGGGCTTTGTTGGCGAATTGCTCCTTGAGGGTCGACTCTTCCTCGCGCTTGAGTTCGAGATGGCTCTGAACGTCGCTGATGGAAAAACTGTAGCCCAGTGAAAGCACCAGAATCATGAGCAGGATACCCGCCAGTGCCTTGATGGCTGGCGGCCAGGAACCCATGTTATTGGTGTCCAGGTCATTGATGTCGATCTTGCGCAGGCCTTCGAACCAGTCAGACAGCCTCATTTGCCGCCCTCCGCAGCGGCGGGCCGAGTCTGACGAACGGTCAGCTGAAAGACGTTGGCCTGATCCAGCTGACCGGCGGTCGTCGCTTTGACTTCCGTGAGGCTGGGCGCATCAAACCAATCGGACGCATCCAGATTGCGCATCAGGTCTGACACACGATTGTTGGACTCCGCCACTCCAGTGATGGACAAGGACTTTCCGGCCATTTTCACCTCAGTGAAATACACGCCGTCAGGCAGCGTCCGCGCCAGTTGATCGAAAATACGCCCGCTGATCGGCCGGTTGCCTTGCAGGTCCTGAATGATGCGCATGCGCTCGACCAGTTGCTGGCGACGAGCCTTCAAATCGCTGATCTGTTTAATCCGCTCGTCGACCACGGCAATCTGTTTGCCGATGTAATCGTTACGAGCCACTTGCCGATCGATAGCACCACTGATGGCCTGGTTCGCGATCAGCACCACGCCCACGGCCCCCACCATCACACCGACCAGCGCCAGCAAAAAGCGTTTGCGGCGCGCTTCACGCTGCTCTTCGCGCCAGGGTAAAAGATTGATCCGCGCCATCAGTCGAAACTCCTGAGGGCCAGCCCGCAGGCGATCATCAGTGCCGGCGCATCGCTGGCCAGGGCACCGGCGTTGACCTTGCTGCTCAGGGCCATGTTGGAGAATGGGTTGGCCACTTGCGTCGGCGTACCCAATCGTTGCTCGATCAACCGGTCCAGCCCCGGGACCGATGCGGTACCGCCGGCCAACAGAATGTGATCAACCGAGTTGTACTGACCGGAGGCGAAGAAAAACTGCAACGAACGCGACACCTGCTGCACCAGCGCATCGCGAAACGGCTGCAACACCTCACTGACGTAATCGTCCGGCAAACCACCCTGCTTCTTCGCCAGCCCCGCCTGCTCAATGGTCAGGCCATAACGTCGCTGGATTTCCTCCGTCAGTTGACGACCGCCGAACAATTGCTCGCGGGTGTAGATGATCCGCCCCTGGTGCAGCACGCTCAGGGTGGTCATGGTGGCGCCGATATCGACCACCGCTGCCGTTCGACGCTCCTGAGAAGCCGCCAGTTGACCCGCCAGCAATCCGTAAGAACGCTCCAGCGCATAGGCCTCGACGTCGACCACGCGCGCCGTCAGACCGGCCAGAGCCAGGACCGCTTCGCGGACCTCGACGTTTTCCTTGCGACAGGCCGCCAGCAGCACATTGACTCGCCCGGGGTTGCGCGCAGAAACGCCCTGGACCTCAAAGTCGATGGCCACTTCGTCCAATGGATAAGGGATGTATTGATCGGCCTCGATCTTCAGCTGGTTTTCCATCTCGTCGTCGGAAAGACCGGCATCCATCTCGATGGTCTTGGTGATCACCGCCGAACCGGCCACGGCCACGGCGACGTTCTTGAGGTTGGTTCTGGCCTTGAGCAGCACGCGCGCGAGTGCCTGCCCTACGCCTTCGAGCTCGGCGATATTTTTCTCGACCACCGCGTTGGTGGGTAAAGGTTCCACCGCATAGGCCTCTACCCGATAACGGTCGCCTTGGCGGCTTAGCTCCAGAAGCTTGACCGACGTGGAGCTGATGTCGATCCCCAGAAGCGTATTGGCCTTTTTATTGAAGAGTCCTAGCACTACCAATTCCCTATGACTATCCGTGTCTTACGGACTCTGTAATATCCGTTGCGTTCAAACCACCCGTCTTGACAGCAGCGCAAATGACGCCCTCGACGGAAAAATGCTTATAATGCCCAGCGTTTTTTTCCGGTTTTTACTTCAAGCGCGGGTCGTTCCCTGTTTATCTGAGCCCTGATGCCTAATTCATTCTTTGCCCTGGATGTCCAAAAGCCTTGATTCGTCTGCTGAAATTTTTCGGTTGGTCCATCGTCGCCGTTTTCTGCGGACTGCTCCTCGGTCTCAGCGGCGCGTTTCTCTACCTTAGTCCGGGCTTGCCGTCCGTGGAGGCGCTGAGAAGCATCCAGTTGCAGATTCCTTTGCGGGTCTACAGCAGCGACAACAAGTTGATCGCAGAATTTGGCGAAATGCGCCGTACACCGATCCGTTTCGCCGACATTCCCCCCAATTTCATTAATGCGTTACTAAGTGCTGAAGACGACAACTTCGCCAACCACTACGGCGTGGACCCTGGCAGCCTGATGCGCGCGGCCACCCAGTTGGTAAAAAGCGGACACATCCAGTCCGGCGGCAGCACCATCACCATGCAGGTGGCGAAGAACTTCTTCCTGACCAGCGAACGCAGCTTCTCGCGAAAAACCACCGAAATTCTCCTGGCCCTGCAGATCGAACGGCAGTTGACCAAAGACGAGATTCTTGAGTTATACGTCAATAAAATCTATCTGGGTAACCGCGCTTATGGCATCGAGGCGGCGGCGCAGGTTTATTACGGCAAATCGATTCGTGATGTCAGCCTCGCGCAGATGGCGATGATCGCCGGCCTGCCAAAAGCCCCTTCGCGTTTTAACCCGCTGGCCAACCCGGCCCGCAGCAAGGAACGTCGCGACTGGATCCTTGGGCGCATGTACAAACTCCGCAAAATCACCGAAGCCGACTACACCACTGCGATCAACGAGCCGCTGAATGCCAGTTATCACGTGCCGACCCCGGAAGTGAATGCGCCGTACATCGCTGAAATGGCCCGCGCCGAAATGGTCGGCCGCTATGGCAGCGACGCCTATACCGAGGGTTTCCGCGTCACCACCACGGTGCCGAGCAACCTGCAGGAAATGGCCAACACCGCGGTCCACGAAGGGTTGATGACCTACGACCAGCGTCATGGTTATCGCGGCCCGGAGTCGCGCCTGCCGGGCAAGACTCGCGAGGCCTGGGCAACCGAGCTGACCAAACAGCGCACCATCAGCAGCCTTGAACCTGCCATCGTCACCCAGGTCGACAAGACCGGCCTGCAAGTGATGACCCGTACCGGTGACGAACACGTCGGCTGGGACAGCATGAAATGGGCGCGCCCATTCCTGAACACCAACAGCATGGGCGCCAATCCAAAGCAGCCTTCGGACGTCGCCCAGGTCGGCGACCTGATTCGAGTGCAGCGCCAGCCGGACAACTCGCTGAAATTCAGCCAGATCCCCCAGGCTCAGGGCGCGCTGGTTTCCCTCGATCCGCAGAACGGTGCCATTCGCTCCCTGGTCGGCGGCTTCGCCTTCGAACAGAGCAACTACAACCGCGCCATGCAGGCCAAGCGCCAGCCGGGTTCGAGCTTCAAGCCGTTCGTCTACAGTGCCGCACTGGATAACGGCTACACCGCCGCCAGCCTGGTGAACGACGCACCGATCGTGTTCGTCGACGAGTACCTGGACAAGGTCTGGCGCCCAAAGAACGACACCAACACGTTCCTCGGCCCCATCCGTATGCGTGAGGCGCTCTACAAGTCGCGCAACCTGGTGTCGATCCGCTTGCTGCAGGCGCTGGGCGTCGACCGCACCATCGACTACATCAGCAAGTTCGGCTTCAACAAGCAGGACCTGCCACGCAACCTGTCCCTGGCCCTGGGCACCGCGACGCTGACACCTATGGAAATCGCCACCGGCTGGAGCACCTTCGCCAACGGCGGCTACAAGATCAGCCCCTACATCATCGACAAGATCGAAAGCCGCAATGGCGACACGCTGTTCGTCGCCAACCCGCCGAGCGTCCCGAAAGGCAACGTCGCCACCGACGGCATCGCCGCCCCTGTCGCGGCCAACGCCTTCACCGTCAACGCAACCCCGGGCGAAGCGCTGACTGCCCAGCCAGCGCCACAAACACCGGCCGTGGCCGAGCGCATCGTCGACGGCCGCACCACGTTCATCCTCAACAGCATGCTCGAGGACGTCATCAAACTCGGCACCGGCCGCCGCGCCCTGGCCTTGGGCCGCAGCGACATTGCGGGCAAGACCGGTACCACCAACGAGTCCAAGGACGCCTGGTTCTCTGGGTACAACGCCGATTACGTCACCACTGTCTGGACCGGTTTCGACCAGCCTGAAAGCCTGGGTCGCAAGGAGTTCGGCGGTACCGTCGCCCTGCCGATCTGGATGAACTACATGGGCGCCGCACTCAAAGGCCTGCCGCCCCATACGCAGCCAGAGCCGGAAGGCATCCTCAGCCTGCGAGTCGACCCGATCAGCGGCCGTGCAGCCACCCCAGGCACGCCAGGCGCCTACTTCGAGCTGTTCAAGGCCGAAGACACGCCACCGTCGGCTAACGAGCTGGGCAACGGCACTGCACCGGGTAGCCCACTGCCTGCGGATGAAGCGGCGCCGATCGATTTGTTCTGATCGCCTGAAGCCGCAAAAAGCCCCCCTTCGAAAGAAGTGCGGGGCTTTATTTGCAGGGCAAGATCAAAAGATCGCAGCCTTCGGCAGCTCCTACAGGGGAACGCAATCCAACGCAGGAGCTGCCGAAGGCTGCGATCTTTTGATCTTCTGCCCCCATAAAAAAACCCGGCCAATAGCCGGGTTTTCTATGGAGCGGCTACTTAGCCGTTGAACACGTCATCCACGCTTTTCAGCGGGTAGTTCTTCGGATACGGCAGGGTTGCCACACCGGTCTCGATCGCAGCCTTGGCCACGGCATCGGAGATCACGGTGATCAGTCGGGCATCCATTGGTTTCGGAATGATGTACTCACGACCGAATTCCAGTTTGATGCCGCCGTAGGCGTCGCACACTTCCTGAGGAACCGGCAGCTTGGCCAGTTCACGCAGGGCGTTGGCGGCAGCCACTTTCATTTCTTCGTTGATGCGCTTGGCGCGAACGTCCAGGGCACCACGGAAGATGAACGGGAAGCCCAGCACGTTGTTGACCTGGTTCGGGTAGTCCGAACGGCCGGTCGCCATGATCACGTCGTCACGGGTGGCGTGAGCCAATTCCGGGGAAATTTCCGGATCAGGGTTGGAGCACGCGAACACGATCGGGTTGGCCGCCATGGATTTCAGGCCTTCAGCGCTCAGCAGGTTCGGGCCGGACAGGCCAACGAACACGTCAGCGCCTTTCAGGGCATCAGCCAGGGTGCGCTTGTCGGTCGCGTGAGCGAAGACAGCCTTGTACTGGTTCAGGTCGTCACGGCCGGAGTGGATCACGCCGGTACGGTCAACCATGTAGATGTTTTCGATGTTGGCGCCCATGCTCACCAGCAATTTCATGCAGGAGATGGCGGCCGCACCGGCGCCCAGGCAGACGATCTTGGCGTCAGCGAGGGTTTTGCCAGCGATTTCCAGGGCGTTGATCATGCCGGCCGCCGTAACGATCGCGGTGCCGTGCTGGTCATCGTGGAATACCGGAATGTCGCACTGCTCGATCAGAGCGCGTTCGATCTCAAAGCACTCAGGTGCCTTGATGTCCTCCAGATTGATGCCACCAAAGGTGATGGAGATGCGCTTGACGGTGTCGATGAAGGCTTGCGGGCTTTCGGAGTCGACTTCGATGTCGAAAACGTCGATGCCGGCGAAGCGCTTGAACAGCACGCCTTTACCTTCCATTACTGGCTTGGAAGCCAATGGGCCGAGATTACCCAAGCCGAGAATTGCGGTGCCATCGGAAATGACTGCAACCAGGTTGCCTTTGCCGGTGTATTTGTAGGCCAGTTCAGGATCGCGGGCGATTTCGCGTACTGGTTCGGCTACGCCGGGGCTGTAGGCCAGCGACAAGTCGCGGGCCGTAGCGGTGGCCTTGGTGAGCTCGACACTCAGCTTCCCTGGACGAGGATGGGCGTGATATTCGAGAGCGGCAGTTTTCAAATCAGACATGTGGGCATTCCGCTTTTACTGTTGGACAGACGGACCGCCGAGGATACGCGTGTCGCAAAGTCCCCACAAGACTGACCAGTCACCCCTGTCAAGCGCCCGGCCCTACGACTTTGGACCAAGAGCCGCGGAACATAAGGGATAGACTGTTCACAATCAGCATAATAAATGTCTACAGTTTTTAATCACTGCGCCATCTGAAGCATCGCCGGGTCGGTCAATGGCAGAAGCCAGCGTGCCTGTCCTTCTTTCAGTCCGCCGCGCCGCGAACGGTCCAGCACCCAGCCACGGGCCTCGACCTGCCTGCCCTTCAGCCGCTCGAGATTCGCCACATCGAACTGCCCCAGCAAATTGGGTGCAACGCGCAGTACAACCGAATCCTGCAACTCGATCCAAACCCCGCCGCGATTGCGCTGAACCTTGCTCACACGACCGCTGAGCACAGCGAAACCGGAGGTGTTGATCTCCTCCGCTTTCAGTACAGGGGATTGACGCCACAACCCGAGTCCGGCCTGACGAGCGCTGTGTTCCGCCGCTTGCTGGCACTCGACCAGATCGACATTCGGCGCGACCGCTACCTGGAAACCGAGTCCTTCAGCGAGCATCTGCGCTTCAAGGTTGGCGCCATCGGCGCTGTAGACATGGGCCAAGGTGCGGCCGTAATGGTCTTTGCTTTCTTTACCGGGCAATAAACCGACCCGCCCGTCGCTGGCGACCACCAAAGCCTCCAGACGTTGGCGCGCCGTCACCGCGAACGGCTCATCGGAGCGACCTTTCTTGCCCAGCTCCGGCGTATTCAAACCGATCATGCGCACGCTGCGGCCATCGCTCAGGCGCAGCGTGTCACCATCCACCACCCGTTGCACCACAACGGGTGTCAGCCCGCTCGGCGCCGGGCAGAAGGCCTGGGCACCGGGAAGCCAAATCGCAGACACAAAAAAGGCGCCCACGAGGGACGCCTTTTTCATCAGCAAGGTAAAGCCCATGGGGCCTTGCAACCTTACTCTGCAGCAGCAGGAGCTTTCTTGCCGAAAGCACCGAAACGGTCTGCGAAGCGCTGTACACGGCCGCCAGTATCCAGAGTCTTCTGCTTACCGGTGTAGAACGGGTGGCACTCGTTGCATACGTCAGTACCCAGTGGCTTGCACAGGTTCGAACGAGTTTCGAACTTGTTGCCGCAGCTGCAAGTTACTGCGATGGTTTCGTACGCTGGATGGATATCGGCTTTCATGGTGTATTCCTCAGGCTAGTGTGCCGCCACTCAACACTATTGTTGAATACCGCACATAATTAGGCCGCGGATTCTACCAGACCTTTGCAATCACGCAAGCTGTCCCTTACACCGACCGTCTGCTAGGCTCCCGGCCTTCTTCACCGTCCCATCATCGAGAAAACCATCGCGTGCCCGACGCCATTTTGCGCCTCGCCCTGCCTTCGCCCCTGCGCCGCCTGTTCGATTACCGTGCCCCGGCCGGGATCCTGCGTGCCCAGTTGCAGCCGGGCATGCGCCTGCGGGTGCCGTTCGGCCGACGGGAGATGATCGGGATTCTGGTGGAGGTGACCGATCACAGCGAAGTGCCGGTAGAAAAGCTCAAGCCGGCCCTGGCCCTGCTCGATGCCACGCCGCCCCTGCCGCCAGCGCTGTTCAAACTGTGCCTGTGGACGTCTCAGTATTACCAGCACAGCCTCGGCGACACCTTGAGCTGGGCCCTGCCGGTACTGTTGCGACAAGGCGAACTGGCCGAAGCACGGCAGGAGCGCTTCTGGTCCGCCGCGCCGGGCGCCAGCCTTGATGACCCGCGCATCGCTCGCGCCCCGCGTCAACGGGAGGCCCTGGCGACCCTGGCCCAGCATCCCCACGGCGTCGCCCATCAGTTGTTGAGCAAACTGATGCTGAGCAAGGACAGCCTGGATTTGCTGCTGGCCAAGGACCTGGTGCAAGTCGAAATCCGCAAACACGCCCCCGGCGCCCGCCACGAACACTGGTTGGCGCAGCCGGAATTGCCACTCAACCCGGAGCAGCGTGCAGCCTATGAGGCGATTCGCGCCGGATTCGACAGTTATCACGCGTTCCTGCTGGCAGGTGTCACCGGCAGCGGCAAGACCGAAGTCTATTTGCAACTGATCCGAGAAACCCTTGAGGCAGGCAAGCAGGCGCTGGTGCTGATCCCGGAGATCAACCTCGGCCCGCAGACCCTGGCGCGCTTCGAGCAGCGCTTCAATGCACGCATCGCGCTGATCCACTCGGCGGTCAACGACCGCGAGCGCCTCGAAGCCTGGCTCGCCGCTCGGGACGGTGACGCCGACATCATTATCGGCACCCGCTCGGCGCTGTTCACGCCGATGAAGAACCCCGGGCTGATCATCATCGATGAAGAGCACGACGGTTCCTATAAACAGCAGGAAGGCCTGCGCTATCACGCCCGCGACCTGGCATTGGTGCGCGCACGCCAGGAAAACATCCCGATTGTCCTCGGCTCCGCCACGCCTTCGCTGGAAAGCCTGCACAACGCCTACACCGGTCGATACGGACTCTTACGCTTGAACGAGCGTGCCGGTGGCGCCAAACAGCCGCGATTCCTGCGCCTGGACGTGAAAAGTCGTCCGCTGGACAGCGGCATTTCCGGGCCGATGCAGCAGGCCATCGGCCAGACGCTGGCCGCTGGGCAACAAGTTTTGGTGTTCCTCAATCGCCGCGGTTTTGCGCCGACCTTGCTGTGTCACGACTGCGGCTGGATGTCCGAGTGCCAGCGCTGCGATGCGCGAATGACTGTGCACCAGCGCTCCGGCGAACTGCGCTGCCATCATTGCGGCTACGTCGAGCGCGTCCCTCGGCATTGCCCGAAGTGCGGCAAGGTCGATTTGCGGCCAGTCGGCGCCGGCACCGAGCGCGCCGAAGAACGATTGGGGATTTTGTTTCCGGACGTCCCGGTGCTGCGGGTCGACCGCGATAGCACTTCGCGTAAAGACGCCATGAACCAGCTGTTCGCGACCATTCAGAAGGGCCAGCCATGCATTCTGGTCGGCACGCAAATGCTTGCCAAAGGGCACCACTTTCCACGGGTGACCCTGGTGTCGATTCTCGATGCCGACGGCGGGCTGTTCTCCGGCGACTTCCGCGCCAGCGAGCGCATGGCGCAGTTGATCGTTCAGGTTGCCGGGCGCGCGGGTCGGGCGGAAGAGCCGGGCAAAGTGATCATCCAGACGCACCTGGCCGACCATCCGCTGCTGGTGCAATTGACTGAACAGGGCTATTTCGCCTTTGCCGAACAGGCTTTGAGCGAACGTCGCTCGGCGGGTCTACCGCCGTTTGCGCACTTGGCGCTGCTGCGGGCCGAAGCGCACAAACCGGGGCAAGCTGAAGGTTTTCTTGATGAGGCGTGCAGCGAGGCCGAGCGCTTGCTGGCCGAACAGAACCTGACCGGGATTGAACTGCTAGGACCGGTGCCGGCGCCGATGGAACGCCGGGCCGGGCGTTATCGTGCGCAGTTGTTGCTGCAAGCGACGGCCCGGGCGCCGCTGCATCGACTATTAAGCAGCTGGCTGCTGGTGTTGGAGCAGATGCCGAGTGGGCGGGCGGTGCGCTGGTCTTTGGATGTGGATCCGGTCGATTTGTATTGAAAGATCAAGATCAAAAGATCGCAGGCTTCGCCAGCTCCTACCCTGCGATCTCTACCGCTTTTGTCACCACATATCCATAACCTGCCCGCTATAGTTGGCAAGCCCGTCTTCGCAACGGATAATGCCCAGTTTTTCCACTAGCGCATCCAAGCGCCGCCGCGCTTGCGGTCGAAAGAGAACACCATGAAAGACACCATTCGCCAGCTGATCCAACAAGCCATCACCCAACTCGTCAACGAAGGTGTGTTGCCTGAAGGCCTGTCGCCGGCGATCCAGGTGGAAAACTCCCGTGACAAGACTCACGGGGACTTCGCCAGCAACATTGCGATGATGCTGGCCAAGCCGGCCGGCATGAAGCCACGTGACCTGGCAGAGAAAATCATCGCCGCGCTGCCGGCTGACGAAAACGTCACCAAGACCGAAATCGCCGGCCCCGGCTTCCTGAACTTCTTCCAGAACACCCAAGCCCTGGCCACTCGCCTGGACGCCGCCCTGGCCGACGCCCACGTCGGCGTGCGCAAGGCCGGCCCGGTGCAACGCACCGTGGTTGATCTGTCGGCACCGAACCTGGCCAAAGAGATGCACGTCGGCCACTTGCGCTCGACCATCATCGGCGACGGCGTGGCCCGGGTGCTGGAGTTCCTCGGCGACGAAGTGATCCGGCAGAACCACGTCGGCGACTGGGGCACCCAGTTCGGCATGCTGATGGCGTATCTGCAAGAAAACCCGATCACCAGCGACGAGCTGTCGGACCTGGAAAACTTCTACCGCGCCGCCAAGCAACGCTTCGACGAATCCGAAGAGTTCGCAGATCGCGCCCGTGGCCTGGTGGTCAAGCTGCAAGCCGGCGACCCGGACTGCCTGGCGCTGTGGACCAAGTTCAAGGACATCTCGCTGTCCCACTGCCAGAAAATCTACGAGCTGCTCAACGTCAAACTGACCATGGACGACGTGATGGGCGAAAGCGCCTACAACGACGACCTGATCAACGTAGTCAACGACCTCAAGGCCGCTGGCCTGCTGGTCGAGAGCAACGGCGCCCAGTGCGTGTTCCTCGACGAGTTCAAGAACGCCGACGGCGACCCGCTGCCGGTGATCATCGTCAAGGCTGACGGCGGTTACCTCTACGCCACCACCGACCTGGCGGCCGTGCGTTACCGTAGCGGCAAGTTGAAGGCTGATCGCGCGCTGTACTTCGTCGACCAGCGTCAGGCCTTGCACTTCCAGCAAGTATTCCAGGTCGCGCGCCTGGCCGGCTTCGTGACGCACCCGATGGAAATGGAACACATGGGCTTCGGCACCATGAACGGTAAAGATGGCCGCCCATTCAAAACCCGTGATGGCGGCACCGTGAAGCTGATCGACCTGCTGACCGAAGCCCAGGAACGTGCCTACACCCTGGTGAAGGACAAGAACCCGGAGCTGGCCGATGACGAGTTGCGCAACATCGCCAAGGTCGTGGGCATTGGCGCGGTGAAATACGCCGACCTGTCCAAGCACCGCACCAGCGACTACAGCTTCAACTTCGACCTTATGCTGAACTTCGAAGGCAACACCGCGCCTTACTTGCTGTACGCCTATACCCGCGTGGCCGGCGTGTTCCGCAAACTCGGCAAAGACTTCAGCGAAGTCGAAGGCCAGATCGCCCTCGAAGCGCCGCACGAACACGAACTGGCGGCGAAGCTCGCGCAGTTCGGCGAAGTGCTGAACAGCGTTTGCGACAAGGGCACGCCGCACATCCTCTGCACGTACCTGTACGATGTCGCCGGCCTGTTCTCCAGCTTCTACGAGAACTGCCCGATCCTCAGCGCCGACACTCCGGCGCAAATGCAAAGCCGTCTGCGCCTCGCTGCGCTGACCGGCCGCACTCTCAAGCAAGGCCTGGAACTGTTGGGTCTGGAAACTCTGGAGCGTATGTAAGTTGGCTGCCAAGAAAAAACCTGCACCCAAGCGTGGCGCCAGCCGTTACCAAGCTCCTGCAAAGCAGCCGATCCCGGGCTGGCTGTGGATGGCCATCGGCCTGACGGTCGGCGCGTTTATTGTGTTCCTGATGAAACTGGAACCGGGCAAGGGCAGCGAGAGCGTCAAGCGCGAGAAGATCGAGCAGCAGAAAGCCAAGATCGCCGAGGCCAACAAGACCCCGCCGAGCCCGACGCAACCGGTGAAGCCGAAGTACGACTTCTACACGTTGCTACCGGAATCGGAAGTCATCGTGCCGCCGGATGCCGTGCCGGAGAAAACCCTGCCGACACCACAAGTGCCGGCCATTCCGACGACGCCGGTTACGCCAGAGCAAGCGGCGAAGATCGATACCGCGCGGGCTCAGGCCGCACTGGCCGGGATTACCCCGCCGCCAGCGCCACCGGTGTCCAAAGCGGCGCCAGTGACCACGTTCTTCCTGCAGGCCGGCTCGTTCCGCAAGGAGGCTGATGCGGACAAGGTTCGGGCCCAGATCATCCTGCTCGGTCAGGCTGTGGCGGTTGAATCCGGCACCGTGAAGGACGAAACCTGGTATCGGGTATTGGTCGGACCGTTCAGCAACCGCGAACAGCTGACCACGGCCCAGAAACAACTGGCCGGCAGCGGGTTCAGCAACCTGTTGTTACAACAACGCCAAAGCCGCTAACCCTCTGCCACCGCAGCTCCCGCAGGAGACACGAATCCTGTAGGAGCTGCCGCAGGCTGCGATCTTTTCAAGGTTTGCAGGGTATTCCGTCTTACCCATCATCAAGAGCAAGATCAAAAGATCGCAGCCTTCGGCAGCTCCTACGCGCCTCGCACCGCTCGTCCCCTCTCCCTCTCCGCAGTTGAAATACGCTCCACCACCCCCATATGAGTTGGCATAAGGCATTTTCGCCCCGCTGCGTGGAGACTCTCCCTTGACCACCATCGTTTCAGTTCGCCGCCACGGCAAAGTCGTCATGGGCGGCGACGGCCAGGTTTCTCTCGGCAATACCGTGATGAAAGGCAACGCGAAGAAAGTTCGCCGCCTGTACCACGGCCAGGTGATCGCCGGTTTTGCCGGGGCCACCGCTGACGCCTTCACCCTCTTCGAGCGTTTCGAAGGCCAGCTTGAGAAACATCAGGGCCACCTGGTTCGCGCCGCTGTCGAACTCGCCAAAGAATGGCGCACTGACCGCTCCCTCAGCCGCCTCGAAGCCATGCTCGCGGTCGCGAACAAAGACGCCTCTCTGATCATCACCGGAAACGGCGACGTGGTCGAACCTGAAGAAGGTCTGATCGCCATGGGTTCCGGTGGCGGTTACGCCCAGGCCGCCGCCAGCGCGCTGCTGAAGAAAACCGATCTGTCGGCCCGGGAAATCGTCGAAACCGCCCTCGGTATCGCCGGCGACATCTGTGTATTCACCAACCACACCTTCACCATTGAGGAGCAGGACCTCGCTGAGTAAGCCTGTTTTGGCCACCACGCCACGGCTCACTTTTACCTGAGGACCGCCAATTACTATGTCCATGACTCCCCGTGAAATCGTCCACGAACTCAATCGCCATATCATCGGCCAGGACGATGCCAAGCGCGCCGTCGCCATCGCGCTGCGTAACCGCTGGCGCCGGATGCAGCTGCCTGAAGAGCTGCGCGTTGAAGTGACCCCCAAGAACATCCTGATGATCGGCCCGACCGGTGTCGGTAAAACCGAGATTGCTCGTCGTCTGGCCAAACTGGCCAACGCGCCGTTCATCAAGGTCGAAGCGACCAAGTTCACCGAAGTCGGCTATGTCGGCCGCGACGTCGAGTCGATCATTCGTGACCTGGCCGACGCGGCGATCAAGCTGCTGCGCGAACAGGAAATGACCAAGGTTCGCCACCGCGCCGAAGACGCCGCCGAAGAGCGCATCCTCGACGCCCTGCTGCCACCGGCACGCATGGGCTTCAGCAACGACGACGCCGCACCGTCGGCCGACTCCAACACCCGTCAGCTGTTCCGCAAGCGCCTGCGCGAAGGTCAGCTGGATGACAAAGAGATCGAAATCGAAGTCGCCGAAATGACCGGTGTCGATATCTCCGCGCCACCGGGCATGGAAGAGATGACTAACCAGTTGCAAAGCCTGTTCGCCAACATGGGCAAGGGTAAAAAGAAAAGCCGCAAGATCAAGGTCAAGGAAGCACTGAAGCTGGTGCGTGACGAAGAAGCCGGTCGTCTGGTCAACGAAGAAGAGTTGAAGGCCAAGGCGCTGGAAGCGGTCGAGCAGCATGGCATCGTGTTCATCGACGAAATCGACAAGGTCGCCAAGCGCGGCAACACCGGTGGCGTCGACGTGTCCCGCGAAGGCGTACAGCGCGACTTGCTGCCACTGATCGAAGGCTGCACCGTCAACACCAAACTGGGCATGGTCAAGACCGACCACATCCTGTTCATCGCGTCCGGTGCGTTCCACCTGAGCAAGCCGAGCGATCTGGTGCCCGAGCTGCAAGGTCGCCTGCCGATTCGTGTCGAACTCAAAGCCCTGACGCCTGAAGATTTCGAACGCATTCTCAGCGAACCGCACGCGTCGCTCACCGAGCAATATTGCGCACTGCTGAAAACCGAAGGCCTGGTGATCGAGTTCCAGCCGGACGGTATCAAGCGTATTGCCGAGATCGCCTGGCAGGTCAACGAGAAGACCGAGAATATCGGTGCCCGTCGCCTGCACACGCTGCTTGAGCGTCTGCTCGAAGAGGTGTCGTTCAGCGCCGGTGATCTGGCCAGTGCCCACGACGACAAAGCGATCGTGATCGACGCCGATTACGTCAACAGCCACTTGGGCGAATTGGCGCAGAACGAAGACCTGTCCCGTTATATCCTGTAGGCCTCATTCTTTACATGGCAGGGCCGCTTGCGGCCCTGAACCAAAATGACGACCCAACTCCCCACCGACATCAAACTGCACAAAGCCTCGAAAACCCTGTCGCTGAAATACGCGTCCGGCGAGGAACATCACCTGCCCGCCGAGTTCCTGCGCGTGCACTCTCCTTCCGCCGAGGTCCAGGGCCACGGCAAACCTATCCTGCAATTTGGCAAGATCGGCGTAGGCCTGACCAAGGTCGAACCGGCCGGTCAGTACGCACTGAAATTGACCTTCGACGACGGCCACGACAGCGGCCTGTTCACTTGGGAATATCTGTACCAACTGGGCGTGCGCCAAGAGGATCTGTGGAACGATTATCTTGCCGAACTCAAAGCCGCCGGAAAGACCCGTGATCCGAACGAATCCATCGTCAAGCTGATGCTCTAACTCAGGCCTTTCGCTCATTAGAAGGCATTTTCTAATTCCATCTGTTTGAATGCTCCGCTTCTGGGCCGACGATTGGCCTGCTTGCGAAAAAAATTAAACTCGGGTAACCAATGGAGCTGGCAAGGTACCTGCAGTGCTCTCTGAACTAAAAAGCAGCGATGCAGAATTAACGGTCACCCGAGCAGTAGTACCTGGCACTGGCTGTGGACTGCACAGCTGGACCCAGGTACTCGTCTCAGGACAATGGAGCGTCGTAGATGAGTAACAAGAATAACGATGACTTGAAGTATCAGGCCTCGGAAAACACCTTGGGGCTGAATCCTGTCGTTGGGCTGCGTGGAAAGGATCTACTGGCTTCTGCTCGAATGGTGCTTAGGCAGGCCATCAGACAACCGATTCACAGCGCCAGGCATGTCGCCCATTTTGGTCTTGAACTGAAGAACGTGTTGTTCGGTAAATCCGAGCTCCTACCGACAAGCGATGACCGTCGCTTCGCCGATCCGGCCTGGAGCCAAAACCCGCTCTACAAACGTTATTTGCAAACTTACCTGGCGTGGCGCAAGGAACTCCACGACTGGATCGGCGACAGCAACCTCTCGCCCAAGGATGTCGCACGCGGGCATTTCGTGATCAACCTCATGACCGAAGCCATGGCCCCCACCAACAGTGCGGCCAACCCGGCGGCGGTCAAACGCTTCTTTGAAACCGGCGGCAAAAGCCTGCTCGACGGCCTCTCCCATCTGGCCAAGGATCTGGTGCACAACGGCGGCATGCCGAGCCAGGTCAACATGGGCGCGTTCGAGGTTGGCAAGAGCCTGGGCGTCAGCGAAGGCGCGGTGGTGTTTCGCAACGACGTGCTGGAGCTGATCCAGTACCGGCCGACCACCGAGCAGGTGCACGAGCGCCCACTGTTGGTGGTGCCACCGCAGATCAACAAGTTCTATGTTTTCGACCTGAGCCCGGACAAGAGCCTGGCGCGCTTCTGCCTGCGCAACAACATGCAGACGTTCATCGTCAGCTGGCGCAACCCGACCAAGGAGCAGCGCGAGTGGGGTCTGTCGAGCTACATCGAAGCGCTCAAGGAAGCGGTCGACGTGGTCACCGCGATCACCGGCAGCAAAGACATCAACATGCTCGGTGCCTGCTCCGGCGGCATCACCTGCACCGCCCTGCTGGGCCACTACGCTGCGATCGGTGAGAAAAAGGTCAACGCCCTGACGCTATTGGTCAGCGTGCTGGACACCACCCTGGAGAGCGACGTGGCACTGTTCGTCGACGAGCAGACCCTCGAATCCGCCAAACGCCACTCCTACCAGGCCGGCGTACTGGAAGGCCGCGACATGGCGAAAGTCTTCGCCTGGATGCGCCCCAACGACCTGATCTGGAACTACTGGGTCAACAACTACCTGCTGGGCAACGAGCCGCCGGTGTTCGACATCCTGTTCTGGAACAACGACACCACACGGTTGCCCGCCGCGTTCCACGGCGACCTGATCGAGATGTTCAAAACCAACCCACTGATCCGACCTGATGCACTGGAAGTGTGCGGCACACCGATCGATCTGAAGCAGGTCACTGCCGACATCTACTCCCTGGCCGGCACCAACGACCATATCACCCCATGGAAGTCCTGCTACAAGTCGGCGCAACTGTTCGGTGGCAAGGTTGAATTCGTGCTGTCCAGCAGCGGGCATATCCAGAGCATTCTGAACCCGCCGGGCAATCCGAAATCGCGCTACATGACCAGCACCGAGATGCCGGTCAAGGCGGAGGAGTGGCAAGAAAACTCTACCAAGCACACCGACTCCTGGTGGCTGCACTGGCAGGCATGGCAAGCCGAACGTTCGGGCAAGCTGAAGAAGTCTCCGGGCAGTTTGGGCAACAAAGCTTATCCAGCAGGTGAAGCTGCACCAGGCACTTATGTGCATGAGCGATAACTGACACACCTCGCGCCCCTGTGTGGGAGCGAGCTTGCTCGCGATGGCGGCGGCAGCTTTGGCAAATGTGCTGGCTGACACACCGCTATCGCGAGCAAGCTCGCTCCCACAAGGGATTGGGATGAATTAAAGACAGTGACCCACAGGGCGTGAAGCATGCCGCAACCGTTCATATTTCGTACCGTCGACCTGGATGGCCAGACCCTCCGCACGGCAGTACGCCCCGGCAAGCCTCACTTGACGCCCTTGCTGATTTTCAACGGCATCGGCGCCAACCTGGAGCTGGTGTTTCCGTTTGTCGCGGCGCTGGACCCGGACCTGGAAGTCATCGCCTTCGACGTCCCTGGTGTCGGCGGTTCGTCGACGCCAAGACGACCGTATCGCTTTCCGGGCCTGGCGAAACTCACGGCGCGGATGCTCGACTATCTCGACTACGGGAAAGTCAATGTGATTGGCGTGTCGTGGGGTGGCGCCCTGGCCCAGCAGTTCGCTTACGACTATCCCGAGCGCTGCAAGAAACTCGTTCTGGCGGCCACGGCGGCTGGCACGGTGATGGTGCCGGGCAAGCCGAAAGTCCTGTGGATGATGGCCAGCCCACGACGCTATATCCAGCCGTCTCACGTGATTCGCATCGCGCCGATGATCTATGGCGGTGCGTTCCGCCGAGATCCAACCCTCGCCGCCAGCCATGCCGCCAAGGTCCGCTCGGCAGGCAAACTCGGTTACTACTGGCAGCTGTTCGCCGGCCTCGGCTGGACCAGCATTCACTGGCTGCACAAGATCCACCAGCCAACCCTGGTACTGGCCGGTGACGACGATCCACTGATCCCGCTGATCAACATGCGTTTGCTCGCCTGGCGGATTCCCAACGCCCAGTTGCACATCATCGATGACGGGCATCTGTTTTTGATTACCCGGGCCGAAGCAGTGGCACCGATCATCATGAAGTTTCTCCAGGAAGAACGGCAGCGTGCCGTGATGCATCCGCATCCGGCGCCATTTGGCGGCTAATCGGCCCTGGCTTTTGTTAACAAAAAGGGGTCGGGAAGACGCAGCGCCGCGCAACAATCCGCAACAGCGTCTATGGTGTTCTGGTTCGGTGTATCTGTATTTGGCCTGAAGACGAAGGAGTGTTGATTCATGCGCGAAAAACCAGCGAGGGACTTTTCACCCACTCCCGCCGCGTTCATCAATGCACAGAGTGCGATTACCGGCGTGCGCGGTCGGGATTTGTTGTCGACCCTGCGCAGTGTTGCCGCCCATGGTTTGCGCAACCCGGTGCACACCGCCCGACACGCCTTGAAACTGGGCGGTCAACTGGGCCGCGTACTGCTGGGCGAAACCCTGCACCCGACCAATCCGCAGGACAATCGCTTTGCCGATCCGGCGTGGAGCCTCAACCCTTTTTATCGCCGCAGCTTGCAGGCCTACCTGAGCTGGCAGAAGCAGGTCAAACACTGGATCGACGACAGCAACATGACCCCGGACGATCGCGCCCGCGCGCACTTCGCGTTCGCCTTGCTCAACGACGCCATGGCACCGTCCAACAGCCTGCTTAATCCGCTGGCGATCAAGGAGATCTTCAATTCCGGCGGCAACAGCCTGGTGCGAGGCATAAGCCACCTGGTCGACGACTTCCTGCACAACGACGGTCTGCCCAGACAAGTCACCAAGCAAGCTTTCGAGGTCGGCAAAACGGTCGCCACCACTACGGGCTCCGTGGTGTTTCGCAATGAGCTGCTGGAGTTGATCCAGTACAAGCCAATGAGCGAAAAACAATATTCCAAACCGCTGCTGGTGGTGCCGCCACAGATCAACAAGTACTACATTTTCGACCTGAGCCCGCACAACAGCTTCGTCCAGTTCGCCCTGAAGAACGGTTTGCAGACCTTCATGATCAGCTGGCGCAATCCGGATGTACGTCATCGCGAATGGGGGCTGTCGACGTACGTCGAAGCCGTAGAAGAAGCGATGAATGTGTGCCGGGCGATCACCGGTGCTCGTGAGGTCAACCTGATGGGCGCCTGCGCGGGCGGGCTGACCATTGCCGCGCTGCAAGGCCATTTGCAGGCCAAGCGACAACTTCGGCGGGTGTCCAGCGCGACCTATCTCGTGAGCCTGCTCGACAGTCAGATGGACTCGCCGGCGACCCTCTTCGCCGACGAACAGACGCTTGAGGCGGCCAAGCGTCGCTCCTATCAGAAAGGCGTGCTGGACGGCCGCGACATGGCCAGGGTCTTCACCTGGATGCGCCCCAACGATTTGATCTGGAGCTATTTCGTTAACAACTACCTGTTGGGCAAAGAGCCTCCGGCGTTCGACATCCTCTACTGGAACAACGACAACACACGTTTGCCGGCAGCCTTGCATGGCGACTTGCTGGACTTCTTCAAACACAACCCGCTGAGTCATCCGGGTGGTCTGGAAGTGTGCGGCACGCCAATCGACTTGCAGAAAGTCAACGTCGACAGCTTCAGCGTCGCGGGCATCAACGACCACATCACTCCGTGGGATGCGGTGTATCGCTCGACCCTGCTGCTGGGTGGCGAGCGACGCTTCGTGTTGTCCAACAGCGGGCATGTGCAGAGCATTCTCAACCCGCCCTCCAACCCGAAAGCCAACTTCGTCGAGAGCACGAAGCTGAGCAGCGACCCGCGGGCCTGGTATTACGACGCCAAGCAAGTCAACGGCAGTTGGTGGACTCAGTGGCTGGGCTGGATTCAAGAACGTTCAGGCGCGCTAAAGGAAACCCACATGGCGCTTGGCAACCAGAACTATCCACCGATGGAAGCGGCACCCGGCACTTATGTGCGCGTGCGCTGACTGACAACGAACCACGGCCGGCGCCGGCCGTGGCATGACTTGACCATTAAGAAGACTGGATGAAAACCCGCGACCGGATTCTCGAATGTGCTTTGCAGTTGTTCAATCAAAAGGGCGAGCCGAACGTCTCCACCATGGAAGTTGCCAACGAAATGGGCATCAGCCCGGGCAACCTCTACTACCACTTCCACGGCAAGGAACCGTTGATTCTCGGACTGTTCGAGCGCTTCCAGGCCGAACTGGCGCCCCTGCTCGATCCACCGGCCGATGTGGAACTTGCACCGGAAGATTACTGGCTGTTCCTGCACCTGATCGTCGAACGCCTGGCCCACTACCGGTTTCTGTTCCAGGACCTGTCGAACCTCGCCGGGCGCTTGCCGAAACTGGCCAAGGGCATTCGCAACCTGCTCAACGCGTTGAAGCGCACGCTGGCTTCGTTGCTCGCACGATTGAAGGCTCAGGGGCAATTGGTCAGCGATACCCAAGCGTTGGGGCAACTGGTGGAACAGATCACCATGACGCTGCTGTTCTCGCTGGACTATCAGCGGATTCTTGATCGCGAGGGCGAGGTGAGGTTGGTGGTTTACCAGATCATGATGCTGGTGGCGCCGCATTTGCTGCCGCCGATCAAGGTGGCGACGGAGCAGTTGGCGCTCCAATACCTCGAAGAACACGACTAACCCCTGTGGGAGCGAGCAGGCTCGCTCCCACAGTGGATCTGCGGTGTTCATAAATCCGTGCATAAAAAAACGCCCGACCTTTGCAGGTCGGGCGTTTTCTTGAGCCCTGAAAATCAGGACTGACTGGTTGGCGTCGAAGGAGCTGGCGCGACAGTCGGGGTTGCAGCAGGGGTCGGTGCAGCAGCGGAGTTCGATGTGCTGACCGGGGTTGCCGGTTTGGCGGCAGCCACTGCTGGTTTTGGTGCAGCCGCTTTCGGAGCTGCCGGCTTTTTCACCGCTGGCTTCTTCGCTGCGGCAGGTTTGGCCGCTGGCTTGGTAGCGGGTTTGGCCGCTGCAGTTTTGGCAGCCGGTTTAGCGGCTGGCTTAGCTCCGGCAGTTTTGGCCGCTGGCTTGGCAGCCGATTTAGCGGCAGCTTTAGCCAGTGGTTTGGCCGCCGCGGTTTTCGCCGCAACTGGCGCCACCTTGGCACCGGTGAGTCTTTCGATTTGCTTGGTCAGGGTATCGACCTTGCTGTGCAGCGCTTTGACTTCATTGCGGCTCGGTACACCCAGGCGCGAAATGGCGCTGTTCAGACGCTTGTCGAAAGCCCCTTCCAGCTCATCCCACTTGCCCAGTGCGCGATCTTTCACGCCGCTGATGCGCGACTTGGCCGACGAAGCGGAGTCCTTGGCGGCATCGACTTTCTTGTCGACAGCGCTCTTGGTGAGCTTCTCGGCTTTCTCGCCGTCTTTAACCAATGTATCGAAGAGTTTGCTGCCGTCAGTGTCGATCTTCGAGTACACGCCTAAACCAGCCAGCCAGATTTTGCGGGAGTAGTCTTCGACTTTCCCGATCCACGAGCTGCCTTCTTTTTCAGTATTCTTTTTACCAGCCATCCCGTTCTCCTTAAGATTTTTGCGCGACGCGTTCGAGCAATGCCGTCAGCTCATCGAGCTTGGCAGAGAGTGTCTCAACGTCATGTTTAGACGGAATGCCGATACGATTCAAGGTACTTGCGACACGCGAGTCAAAAGCCTTCTCGACCTTGTCGAGTTGAACTTCGACCTTACCTTTGAAAGTAGTGACTTCACTCTTGGCTTCATCGATCTCGGCATTCGCTGCTTCAAGTTTCTCGGCAACTGCTTCTTTGCCTTTCTTTTCAACAGCTTGACCCGCGACGATCAACTCTTGAAAGTACTCGTTGCCCTCTTGGCCGACCCTGGTGTAGGCCCCCAGGCCTGCCAGCCAGATCTTGCGGGCGTAAGATTTAACGTCGCTCAGAGCAGTCGTCGAAGCGTCGATTTTTTTCTTCAAAATAACTTTGGCCATGGTGCACCTCACGCGCAGAAGGTTTGAGGAACTGCCCGCGAAAGAGTCGGGCTCAGGCACAAAGTAGTGAGAATAATTAGAAACGGCACCCTAACAACTGACACAAATCGGTGATGCCTTATGGAAGAGATCGCAGCCTCGTTTCACTCGACAGCTCCTACAAAGGACGGCGGTGTACACCTGTAGGAGCTGTCGAGTGAAACGAGGCTGCGATCTTTTCGGGATCAGGCCAACGCTTTATCGAGGGCCTTTTCGATTTCCGATTTGATGGTGCCGCTCATGGCCGACATCAACAGGCCAAGTTCGACATCGACCTTGATCGAATCCTCGCCCACATACACCGCGCCTTTCACACCGGACCGTTTGAGGTTCAGGGTGTCGCCGGACCATTGCGGCTCCAGGCCATATTGATCGGACAGCTTCTGCGCCAACAAATCAGCCTTCTCGCGGGCAGCTTCCTTACCCAGGCCATGGGCACGCTCAACACTAATACGGGCCATCGAATGACTCCTGCTTTATGAATACTTTCCCGAAGCATCCTGACCGCTACTGCGGCAAAACGTCCCGGTGGTTACCTATCTTACCTGCAGCCTTGCCAAGACAAAGCAGGCCACCGGGATTAGAATGTCCCGCATTCTCTTTTGGTGACAGCGATATGACTGATCAGCGCAAAGGCAGCGATGCCGAACCCACCACTCACTTCGGCTTCAAAAACGTTCCGGAAAGCCAGAAAGCGGAAAAAGTCGCTGAAGTTTTCCACTCGGTAGCCGCCAAGTACGACTTGATGAACGACCTTCTGTCGGGCGGCATGCACCGTCTGTGGAAGCGTTTCGCGATCGAGCTGTCGGGCGTTCGCACCGGTAACCGCGTGCTGGACATCGCCGGCGGTACTGGCGACCTGACCAAGAAGTTCTCGCACCTCGTTGGCCCGACCGGCCAGGTCGTGTTGGCCGACATCAACGAATCCATGCTCAAGGTCGGTCGTGACCGCCTGCTGGATCTGGGTGTGGCCGGCAACGTCGAATTCGTTCAGGCCGACGCTGAAAAGCTGCCGTTCCCGGACAATCATTTCGACTGCGTGACCATCGCTTTCGGCCTGCGCAACGTTACGCATAAAGAAGACGCCCTGCGCTCGATGCTGCGCGTGCTGAAACCGGGCGGCCGTTTGCTGGTGCTGGAGTTCTCCAAGCCAACCAACGCGCTGATGTCCAAAGCCTACGACGCCTACTCGTTCGCCTTCATGCCGCTGATGGGCAAGCTGATCACCAACGACTCGGAAAGCTATCGCTACCTGGCCGAATCGATCCGCATGCACCCGAATCAGGAAACCCTGAAGTCGATGATGGTCGAGGCCGGTTTCGACCGCGTGACTTACCACAACATGACTGCGGGCATCGTCGCCCTGCACCGTGGCATCAAACCCTGATGTTGCTGGCCGGCCTGCTCGCCAGCGTTGAACTCGGTCTGAACCGGGTGCTGCGTCTCGACAGCACAGCGCTGCCGCGGCTGGCGCATTTGAGTGGCAAGGTGATTGCCGTCGACTGCCGCAGCCCGGCGCTGCAAGTGTTCATCCTGCCCAGCGACGAAGGCTTGATGCTGGCTTCCCACTGGGAAACCGGCGCCGACTGCACCTTGCGCGCACCGGCCTCCAGCCTGCTGAAACTGGCGATGAGCAAGGACAAGACTTCGGTCCTGCATGCTCCTGAAGTCGAACTCGACGGCGACAGCGGCGTGCTGCTGGAACTGGCGGCGATCCTTCAGGACCTTGAGCTGGACTGGGAGTACGAACTCTCGCGCTGGCTGGGACCTGTCGCCACGCAACTGCTCGGCGGTCATCTGCGCAGTCGCGCACGCTGGTATCAGCAAGGGTTCGCCAGCCTCAATCAGAACCTTGGCGAGTACCTGGCCGAAGAATCGCGCACCCTCGTCGGTCAGCGCGAAGCCGAAGCCCGTTTCAGTGAACTGGACCAGATCAAACTCGATCTGGAACGTCTCGAGGCGCGTTTCGAGCGCCTCTCCCGATCCCTCGACCCAAGCGATAACGCATGAAGCTGCTTGCCTTCCGCCGTTTGTTGCGCATCCAGCGCGTTGTGATTCGCTACCGCCTCGATGACCTGTTGTTCGCCCTGCCACTGCCGTGGTTTCTGCTGGCGCTGCGCTACGCCTTGCCGTGGCGCTGGTTCCCGCGCAAGACGCTGGGCCTGAGCCGCGGTGCGCGATTGCGTCTGGCGTTGCAGGACCTGGGACCGATTTTCATCAAGTTCGGGCAAATCCTGTCCACCCGCCGCGATCTGCTGCCGGAAGACATCGCCGATGAGCTGATGAAGCTGCAGGACCGCGTGCCGCCGTTCGATTCGCAGGTGTCGGTCAGGCTGATCGAAGAGCAACTCGGCAAAAAGATCAGTGAAGTGTTCTCCCGCTTCGACGTTGAGCCGCTGGCCTCGGCCTCGGTGGCGCAGGTACATGCCGCGCAGCTGAAAACCGGTGAAGAAGTGGTGGTCAAGGTGATACGCCCGGGCCTGAAACCGATCATCGCGCAGGACCTGGCGTGGCTGTTCATTCTCGCCCGCGCCGCCGAAAAGCTCTCTTCCGACGCGCGCCTGCTGCACCCGGTGGACGTAGTACTGGACTACGAAAAAACCATCTACGACGAACTCGACCTGCTGCGCGAAGCGGCTAATGCCAGTCAGTTGAAGCGCAACTTCGATGGCTCGGAGCTGCTTTACGTGCCGCAAGTCTATTGGGACTGGTGCCGGCCGAAAGTGCTGGTGATGGAGCGGATCTACGGGATTCAAGTCACCGATCTGGCGACCCTCGCCGACCAGCGCACCGACATGAAAATGCTCGCTGAACGTGGTGTCGAGATTTTCTTCACCCAGGTATTCCGCGACAGCTTCTTCCACGCCGACATGCACCCCGGCAACATCTTCGTCAGCACCGTCAACCCGTGGAGCCCGCAGTACATTGCGATCGACTGCGGCATCGTCGGCAGCCTGACCCCGGAGGACCAGGACTACCTGGCGCGTAACCTGTTCGCGTTCTTCAAGCGTGATTACCGGCGTGTCGCCCAACTGCACATCGATTCGGGCTGGGTACCGGCGGAAACCAAACTCAACGAATTCGAAGCAGCAATCCGGACTGTCTGCGAGCCGATCTTCGAAAAACCGTTAAAAGATATTTCCTTCGGCCAGGTGCTGATGCGCCTGTTCCAGACCGCCCGGCGCTTCAACATGGAAGTGCAGCCGCAGCTGGTGCTGCTGCAAAAAACCTTGTTGAACATCGAAGGCCTGGGTCGTCAGTTGTACCCGGACCTCGATTTGTGGAACACCGCCCAGCCGTTCCTCGAACGCTGGATGCGTGAGCGCGTCAGCCCCAAAGCCTTGATCGGCAACGTGCAGAGCCAGTTCGAACAGCTGCCGCACCTGGCCAACATGGCCCGCGACCTGCTCGAACGCATGTCCCAGCCCCACGCCTACGACCCGCCGCCACCGTGGCACCGCCGCAAGGACGATTGGCTGCTGCGACTGCTCGGCTGTGCGCACCTGGCCGGCGGCACCATACTCGCAGCCGGTGGGCCGCTGAACGAACTGGGTCATTGGCCGGCCGGCATCATGGTGGCGGTCGGTTTGTATCTGGTCGTTCGCCGATAGCCAGAGCTCCCGCGCGCTGGCACACTGTTTCAACGCCTGCCCGACTAATGAAGTGTCGGGCCCGCTGTCGGAGTCGAAGATGAAAAACTGGCTGGACGAGATCAAGTGGGACGCCGATGGCCTGGTGCCGGCGATTGCCCAGGATCACAAGACCGGGCGCGTCCTGATGATGGCCTGGATGAACCGTGAAGCGCTGGAACTGACCGCTGCCGAGAACCGCGCCATTTACTGGTCACGTTCCCGCGGCAAGCTGTGGCGCAAGGGCGAAGAGTCCGGCCATGTGCAAACCCTGCATGAGATGCGTCTGGACTGTGACGCTGACGTGATCATCCTGATGGTCGAGCAGATCGGCGACATCGCTTGCCATACCGGCCGTCAGAGCTGCTTCTACCGCGTCTTCGAGAACGGCGACTGGAAAACCGTCGACCTGGTGCTCAAAGACCCGCACGCCATCTATTCCGCAGGACACAGCCATGAGTGACACGTTGACCCGTCTGGCCGAGGTACTGGAAGAGCGCAAAGGCGCCGCCGCCGACAGCTCGTATGTCGCCAGCCTGTACCACAAGGGCTTGAACAAGATTCTGGAAAAAGTCGGCGAAGAGTCGGTCGAAACCATCATTGCCGCCAAGGATGCCGCCATCAGCGGTGACTGCAGCGATGTGATCTACGAAACCGCCGATTTGTGGTTCCACAGCATGGTCATGCTCGCCCAACTGGGGCAGCATCCACAGGCTGTACTCGATGAACTGGACCGTCGTTTCGGTCTGTCCGGACACGCCGAGAAAGCCTCGCGTCCGTCCGCCTGAACACCTATTTGAGAGGAGCAGCAACATGGGCATTTTTGACTGGAAACACTGGGTCGTCATTCTGGTTGTGGTCGTGCTGGTGTTCGGCACCAAGAAACTGAAGAACCTCGGCACTGACGTGGGTGAGTCGATCAAGGGCTTTCGCAAAGCCATGAACGATGAAGACAAGCCGGTTGACCCGACAGTGACGCCGCAACAACCGGTTCCACCCGTTCAGCCACAGACCACACAGTCCGTGAACCAGCCGCACACCATCGACGTGCAGGCGCAAAAAGTCGAAGAGCCGATCCGCAAAGACGTGTGAGCACTGACTAATGTTTGGTATCAGCTTCTCTGAACTGCTGCTCGTCGGCCTCGTGGCTCTGCTGGTGCTGGGCCCCGAGCGTCTGCCGGGTGCTGCGCGCACCGCCGGCCTGTGGGTCGGCCGTCTGAAGCGCAGCTTCAACGCGATCAAACAGGAAGTTGAACGTGAAATCGGTGCCGACGAGATTCGTCGGCAACTGCACAACGAGCACATTCTGTCGCTGGAGCAGGAGGCGCGGAAGATTTTCACGCCGACTCAGCAGGAGGCCACACCGGTTCAGCCGGTTGAACCTGTGATGGAGCAGACGATTCATGCTCCAGCCGCCGAGCCTGCGGCACCTGTTGTAGCGGCCGTAGAACCTGTTACGCCTGCGGCTGCGCCTGTTGCGCCGGCCCCTCATGACCCAACATTGCCGCCGCGAGCCCCATGAGCGATCTCCCTGAAAACGACCAGCACATGCCGCTGGTTTCGCACCTCACCGAGTTGCGTACCCGTCTGCTGCGCTGTGTAGCGGCGATCTTCATCATCTTCGCCGGGTTGTTTGCCTTCACCCAGCAGATTTATACCTTCGTCTCCACGCCGCTGCGTCAGTACCTGCCCGTGGGCGCGACGATGATCGCCACCGACGTCTCGTCGCCGTTCCTGACGCCGCTGAAGCTGACGATGATGGTCTCGCTGTTCCTGGCGATCCCGGTGATCCTGCATCAGATCTGGGGCTTTATCGCGCCAGGCCTGTACAAGCATGAGAAACGCATTGCGGTGCCACTGCTGGTGTCCAGCATCCTGCTGTTCTATACCGGCATGGCGTTCGCCTATTACCTGGTGTTCCCGCTGATCTTCAAATTCTTCGCCGCCGCCACCCCGGCCGGCGTGGAAATGATGACCGACATCAGCAGCTACCTCGACTTCGTCATGACGCTGTTCTTCGCTTTCGGCGTGGCCTTCGAAATTCCGGTGGCCGTGGTCCTGCTGGTGTGGATCGGTGTGGTCGACGTCAAATACCTGAAGAAGATCCGCCCGTACGTGATCATTGGCTGCTTTGTGGTCGGCATGATCCTGACGCCGCCGGACATCTTCTCGCAGACGTTGCTGGCCGTACCGATGTGGCTGCTGTTTGAAATCGGCATCCTGTTCAGTGGCCTGATCAGCAAGCGCGGCGAGCATCCGGACGACCAGCCGGCCGACGATCACAACGACCAGCCGCCAGCGACTCAACCGTGAACCTGCTGCTGCTCGAAGAGGCCGATTTCATTGCGGCCGACCGGGTGATCCTGCGTGATCGCCGGTTGACACACATGCAGGAAGTCCACCGTTCGGTTGTCGGCGACAGCCTGCGGGTCGGGCGCATCGGCGGGCTGATGGGCTCCGCCGAACTGCTGCGCCTGGACGCCGATGAAGCCGAGTTGCGCGTCACCCTCGACCAGCCACCACCGGCCAAGCTGCCGCTGACCCTGGTGCTGGCCCTGCCACGGCCGAAAATGCTCCGTAGGGTGTTTCAGACCGTAGCGGCCATGGGTGTGCCGCGAATCATTCTGGTGAACAGCTATCGCGTCGAGAAGAGCTTCTGGCAAACCCCATTCCTGGAGCCCGAGGCGATTCGCGAGCAACTGATCCTGGGCCTTGAACAGGCCCGGGACAGCGTGCTACCGGAAGTCGTCATCGAGAAGCGCTTCAAGCCGTTCGTCGAAGACCGTCTGCCGGCGATCACCGACGGTACCCTTGGCCTCGTTGGCCACCCCGGCAACTACCCGCCCTGCCCTCGCGGCCTGGACGAACCGGTGACCCTGGCCATCGGCCCCGAAGGTGGCTGGATTCCTTACGAAATCGACCTGCTGGGCAAGGCCGGCCTGCAACCGGTGCAGCTCGGCGAGCGCATCCTGCGCGTCGAAACCGCCGTCACTGCGCTGCTCGCACGCCTCTTCTAGCAACGCACACCCCCCGTAGGAGCTGCCGAAGGCTGCGATCTTTTGATCTTGGCTACCGTGAGACCAACGAAGATCAAGATCAAAAGATCGCAGCCTGCGGCAGCTCCTACAGATTCTCGTCGTCCAGCCGATACAGTTCCCATAAAACCAACAATGGTTCGAGGGAGTTGCAGCATGTACCGATGGCTAGCCGAGAATCTGGGAAATGTAAGCGTCAATCGCAAACTGGGGATCGGCTTCGGTTCGGTGCTGCTTCTAACCTTGCTGATCACTTTCACCGGCTGGACCGGCCTGAGCGGCGTGATGAGTCGCGGCGATAAGTTGGGGTTTATTGCCAGCCTCAATGACCTGACCAAAGACCTGCGCCTGGCCCGTCTGGATTACGAAATGCGTCGCGGCGACCAAGGCCCTGGTGCGGTCAACGACCTGCTCGGCCAACTCGATACCGGCCTGAAAACCGCGCGCACGATGATCGAACAACCGGCCGACGTGGCCATGATCGACCAGCAACTGGCCGCCGTCAGTGAGTACAAACAAGCCTTCACGGCCATGACCCAGGCCGGCGCCACCCGCGAAGACGCCCGCGGCAAACTCGGCGCCACCGCCGACAACGCCGTGGCCCGTGTCGCCGAAGTCGAAAAAATCATGCTGCAAGGTGACAGCGTCGCCGATTTCAACAGCGTGATAGACCTGAGCAAACTGATCCAGCAAGCGCGTTTCCAGGTGCGCGGTTACACCTACAGCGGCAAAACCGAAGCAGAGCAACCCGCTCTGGACGCCATCGACAACGCGCTGAAAAACCTCGAAAGCCTGCCCTCCAAACTGCCGGAACAGCACATCGCCAACCTGCAGCAGGCCACTGACTCGCTCAAGGCCTATCGCGCCGCCGTCAGCCAGTTCCGTGACTCTCAGGTTGCCAGCGCGGCCGCGCTCAAACGCATGGCCGTGCAAGGCGACATCCTGCTCGACGTCAGCAAAAAACTCACCGTGTCGCAAACCATCGTCCGTGACACTGACGCCGCGCACGCCAAAAACCTGCTGCTGCTGGCCACCGCCCTGGCGCTCGCCTTCGGCATGCTTGCCGCGTGGGCCATCACTCGCCAGATCGTGATTCCCCTGAGCCAGACCCTCAAAGTGGCGGAGCGTGTTGCTGCCGGTGACCTGACCCAAAACCTTATCTCCGAGCGTCAGGACGAACTCGGCCAGCTACAGCGCGCCATGCAGAGCATGACCCTGGGCCTGCGCGAGTTGATTGGTGGCATCAGTGACGGCGTAACGCAAATCGCCAGTGCCGCCGAAGAGCTGTCGGCAGTCACCGAGCAGACCAGCGCCGGGGTCAACAGCCAGAAGGTCGAGACCGACCAGGTGGCCACCGCCATGAACGAAATGACCGCCACCGTGCAGGAAGTCGCGCGTAACGCCGAAGAAGCCTCCGAAGCCGCCGTCGCCGCCGACCAACAGGCCCGCGAAGGTGACAAAGTGGTCGGCGAAGCCATCGCCCAGATCGAGCGCCTGGCCAAGGAAGTCGGCAACTCCACCGAGGCCATGGGTCATCTCAAACGCGAAAGCGACAAGATTGGCAGCGTGCTCGATGTGATCAAATCCGTGGCCCAGCAAACCAACCTGTTGGCCCTCAACGCCGCCATCGAGGCCGCCCGTGCCGGTGAGGCCGGACGTGGTTTTGCGGTGGTCGCCGACGAAGTCCGCAGCCTGGCCCAGCGTACCCAGAAGTCCACCGAAGAAATCGAAGAGCTGATCGTCGGCCTGCAAACCGGCACCCAGCAAGTGGCGACCATCATGGACAACAGCCGCAGCCTGACCGAAAGCAGCGTCGAACTGACCCGCCGCGCCGGTGGCTCGCTGGAAAGCATTACCCGCACCGTCTCGGCGATTCAGTCGATGAACCAGCAAATCGCTGCAGCGGCAGAACAGCAGAGCGCGGTGGCCGAAGAGATCAACCGTAGCGTGCTGAACGTGCGCGACGTGTCCGAGCAGACCTCGGCCGCCAGTGAAGAGACCGCAGCGTCCAGCATTGAGCTGGCGCGATTGGGGACGCATCTGCAGATGCTGGTGGGCAGGTTCAAGGTTTGAGGTGATGCGAGTTTCTCGGTTCACACAGGACTGAGGTGATGCAATCGCGGGCAAGCCCGCTCCCACAAGGATATGCGTCAAACACAAATCTTGTGTTCACCACCGATCAATGTGGGAGCGGGCTTGCCCGCGATGGCGGCCGGAAGGTCGCCGCAGTTAGAGGACCTGCCGCAAGAAAGCCTGTGCGCGCGGATCCTTCGGCGCATCGAAGAATTCGGCCGGTGAAGCGTCCTCCAGCAATTTGCCGTGGTCGAAGAACAGCACCCGATCCGCCACTTCCCGGGCGAAGCCCATTTCGTGGGTGACGCAAACCATGGTCATGCCTTCCACCGCCAGGGTTTTCATCACGTCCAGCACTTCGCCGACCATTTCCGGGTCGAGCGCCGAGGTCGGCTCATCGAACAGCATGACCTTCGGCTCCATGGCCAATGCCCGGGCGATGGCCACACGCTGTTGCTGACCGCCGGAAAGGCGCGACGGAAACTCGTTGGCCTTCTGTGCAATTCCGACCTTTTCCAGCAACGCCAAGGCCTTGGCCTCGCGCTCCTTCTTGCCGCGCTTGCGCACGACTTTCTGGGCCAGGCAGAGGTTTTCCAGCACGGTCATGTGCGGGAACAGGTTGAAATGCTGGAACACCATGCCGACTTCACGGCGATAGGCATTCACATCCGTTTTCGGGTCGGCCAGTTGCAAGCCGTCGATGCTCACCGAGCCCGAGTCGAAGTCTTCCAGGCCGTTGAGGCAGCGCAGGAAGGTCGACTTGCCGGAACCGGACGGGCCGATCACCACCAGCACTTCGCCCTTGGCCACGTGCGTCGAGACGTTATCCACCGCGCGAACCACGTGGCCGCGGGTGTCGAAAACTTTTACCAGATCGCGGACTTCAATCACTTTGCGCGAGCCTCCGCTCAAGCCGGCTGGCGATTTTCGACAGCGGCAGGTTGATCAACAGGTACAGACCGGCCACGCAGAACAGGATTTCGAACGGCGAGAACGAGGTGGTGATGACTTCGCGACCGCTTTTGAGCAGCTCGGTAATGGCGATCACCGACACCAGCGAGGTGTCCTTGACCAGACTGATGAACTGACCGGCCAGCGGTGGCAGCACCCGTTTGAACGCTTGCGGCAGCACCACGTGGCGCATCGACTGACCAGCGCTCAGGCCCAGGGAGCGCGCGGCTTCGTTCTGGCCACGGGCGATGGATTGAACGCCGGAACGGATGATTTCCGCCACATAAGCACCGGTGAACAGCGACAGCGCGGCGATCCCGGCGAACTCCCGGGAGAGGTTCATCACGGTGCCGATGAAGAAGTAGAAAATGAAGATTTGCACCAGCAGCGGCGTACCACGCACCAGTTCGACGTAGATCGTCGAGAGATCGCGCAGGGTCGGGTTGCTCGACAGTCGGCACAGGCCCGTGGCGAGGCCGATCAGCAGGCCGAGCACACCTGAAACCACGGACAACCATAAGGTGGTCCATAGACCCCACATCAGCGGTCCGGCGGCCCAATGGCGGGTCACGCCGATCACGTCGCCTTCGGCCACGTCATCACCTTGGGCGACTTGCAGGCTGTTGTCGTCGACGGTCAGGTGCTGCTCTGTACCGGCGTCATTGCGCAGGGTGACTTCAGCCTTGTCGCCCTTGCGCACCAGTTCGCTGACGGTGGAGATATCGGCGGCACGCTGGGATTCTTCGGCGTGATAGGCGAAGTATTGCGGCACACGGTTCCAGCGCCATTCGTAGGACATCAGCGAGGTGGCGTAATACAACGCGCCGGCCAGGCCGATCAGCAGCAGCACGGTTAACACGTGCCACGGCCATTGGGCTCTTTTCTGTTTCATCTGTAAGCAGATTCCGAAATTTGTGTCGCCAAGGAGGACGCCATCGCGAGCAAGCTCGCTCCCACAGGGTCTGTGCCGGACACAAAGGTTGTGTTCACATCGATCAACTGTGGGAGCGAGCTTGCTCGCGATTGAAGCGGCGCGGTGTTACTGATACACCGCAGCAGAAATCCTTATTCCATGTCCTTGAGCCAAGCGGTGTCTTTGAACCACTTGTCATGGATGCGATCGTAGGTGCCGTCTTCGTGGATCTGGCGCAGGAAGTTGTTGATGAAGTTGAGGCTGTCGTAGTCACCCTTCTTCAGACCGAAGGCCAGCGGCTCGTAGGTGAACGGCTTGTCGAGGAACACCAGTTTGCCGGCACCGACCTTGTTCACCGCCACGACGTTGTAAGGCGCGTCGTAGATAAAGGCGTCGGCCTTGCCGTTGACCACGTCGAGCACGGCTTCCTGCTCGTTGTCGTAGCCGTGGTAGTTGGCTTTGGAGATAAGTTTTTTGGCCACCATCTCGCCGGTGGTGCCGAGCTTGGAAGTGATGCGGTAGTCGGCGGTGTTCAGGTCTTTATAGGACTTGATGGTGCCTTCCAGTTCCTTGCGGATCAGCAGGGTCTGGCCCACCACGATGAACGGTTCGCTGAAGTTCAGCCGCAGGTTGCGTTCCTGGGTCAGGGTCATGCCGCTGCCGATCATGTCGAACTTGTCGGTGAGCAAGGCCGGGATAATGCCGTCGTAGCCGGTGGAAACCATCTCCAGCTTGACACCCATGGCCTTGGTCATGGCTTTGAGAATGTCGACTTCGAAGCCGATGATCTCGCCGCGCTTGTTGGTCATTTCGAACGGCATGTAGGTCGGGTCCATGCCGACTTTCAGCGTGCCGCGCTTGACCGCCTCATCGATGGCACCGGCGTGCGCCGCGTTGACTGCAACCAATGCCGTGACGCCGACCAGCAGCATCGAGAGATACTTCTTCATCATCAAGTCCCCAAAACCATCGCGTTGTGAGACGCGCAAACCGCGGGTTTCCCTTGGGAAACCGGCAGATACGAACAGAAAGTTGTCCGGGCGCACCAATTCGGGGACGGATGCTAACGCACTCGTTCGTTTGCACAAGGGTTTAAGCAGGATTTGTTGCCTGACGCTGGGCGCACCAAAAAAAACCCCGCTTTCGCGGGGTTTTTTGTCAGGCCAACTGAGGCTGCACACTCAGCGGCTTGAGCGGCAACAGCGGCGCATGGGGATCGGCTTTCACCGATTTACGCCACGCCTCCAGCCACTCGGGGTGAGCTTCGTTCCAGATCTGCTCATGCAAACGACCCAGTGCTACCGGATCACTGAGCAGTTCCACGCGCTCATTGTTGCTCAGACCCTGAGGCCCGGCTTTCAGCGCATGACGCACCCGTTCAATCCGCAACCATTCGATCGGCTCGGCCTCACGGTGGCGTGAAGTCGCCAGCGAGCACGCCAGGGCGTTCTGCTGTGGATCGACCACTGCCCGGATGAAGCCGTCGTTCAGCGCATGCCAACGGTTTTCGTGGGTGTACTGGTCAGTTGCCAGCAACGCCTGTGGCGGATTGTATTCCTCAGGGATCAGGAACAGGCTTTCGTCACGGGACTTGAGGCCCAGGCCGACTCGACTGGAGATCACCGACACCGGAATCGACAGCATCAACGAACCGACGATCGGCACCAGCCACCAGAGGAAGCTCGGGTTCAGCCAGATCACCAGCAAGGCCCAGAAGAAGCCCAGCAAGGTTTGCGGACCGTGGCGTTTGACCGCTTCGCTCCATGGCGTGGAGTCGTCGTCACGTTGCGGCGAGTTCCAGGTCGCGGCCCAGCCGAGGAACGCGGCGAGCACGAAGCGGGTGTGGAAGATCATCCGCACCGGCGCCAGCAGCATGGAGAACAGCATCTCCAGCAGCATCGACATCGTCACCTTGAACTTGCCACCGAACTCTTTCGCGCCCTTGGCCCAGATCAGGATGATGCTCAACAACTTCGGCAGGAACAGCAGCACGACGGTGGTCGAGAACAGCGCGATCGCCTTGTCCGGGTGCCATTGTGGCCACAACGGATAGAGCTGGCGCGGCTCAAGGAAGTACTGCGGCTCCATCAGCGTGTTGACCGCCAGCAGCGCCGTCGACAGCACGAGGAAGAAGAACCACAACGGCGCCGACAAGTAAGACATCACGCCCGTCAGGAACACTGCACGGTGCACCGGGTGCATGCCTTTTACCAGGAACAGCCGGAAGTTCATCAGGTTGCCGTGACACCAGCGACGGTCACGCTTGAGTTCGTCCAGCAGGTTCGGCGGCAATTCTTCGTAGCTGCCCGGCAAGTCGTAGGCAATCCACACGCCCCAGCCGGCACGGCGCATCAGCGCCGCTTCAACGAAGTCGTGGGACAGAATTGCACCGGCAAATGCGCCTTTACCGGGCAACGGCGCCAGGGCGCAGTGCTCGATGAACGGCTTCATGCGAATGATCGCGTTGTGGCCCCAGTAGTGGGATTCGCCCAACTGCCAGAAGTGCAGACCGGCGGTAAACAGCGGACCGTACACGCGGGTGGCGAACTGCTGCATGCGTGCATACAGCGTGTCCATGCCAGACGCGCGCGGCGCGGTCTGGATGATCCCGGCGTCCGGGGTGGCTTCCATCAAGCGCACCAGACTGGTCAGGCAATCGCCGCTCATCACGGAGTCCGCGTCGAGCACGACCATGTACTTGTAATCACCGCCCCAACGACGGCAGAAGTCGTCGAGGTTACCGCTTTTACGCTTAACGCGACGACGACGGCGGCGATAGAAGATCTTGCCGAAGCCCTTGGCTTCACGGCAGACGTCCAGCCAGGCTTGTTGCTCGGCAACGCAGATATCGGCGTCGTTACTGTCGCTGAGGACAAAGAAGTCGAAGCGATCCAGGTTACCCGTGGCCGCAACCGACTCGAAGGTCGCCCGCAAACCGGCAAACACCCGTGGCACGTCTTCGTTGCAGATCGGCATCACCAGAGCGGTGCGCGCGTCCTTGGGGATCGGCTCGTTACCGGCGCTTTTACCGGAAATGCGGTATTTGTCATGGCCTGTGAGCAACTCGAGGAAGCCCATCAGCGCTGTCCAGAAACCGGCCGACACCCAGCAGAACAGAATCCCGAACAGAATCAGGATGCTGGTTTGCAGCGCATACGGCAGTACTTGCGTGACGGTTTGCAGGAACGGCTGGTGCAGGACTTCTTCGAGGTCGACGAACGACCAGCCCTGGTACGGCATGATGCCTTTCATGTACCAGCCGGCAACGATGGTCTGGCCGAGCATCAGTACCAGCAGAATGTAGCGACGGATCGAACCGACGGTGCGCCAGCGAGCCGCCGGCAGCACATTTTCATCCTTCGGCGGGGCCGGCGGATTGGTGCGACCGGTCAGGCGACGCCAGCCACGCACCAGAATGTTGGTGCGCCACGGCTCCGGTACGACTTTGGTCCGACGGATCGGAGGGGTCGCCTTGAGGCAGACCCGACCGCTGGCGTCAAGCACCAGCATTTGCGCTTCCGCCAGCTCTTCGGCGGTGTTCAGCGTCAAACGACGCCCCACCGAAGCTTGAGCAGCCTCGGTCGGCGCGTCGAACGTCGAGGACGAAAGGCGCTCATGCAATTCGCTGAAAGACTGGCAGCCCGCGAGTTCCGCGCGCTGCTGGTCGGTCATCGGCAGATGCGCCAGATACTCGGCAAGAGTCTCTGGCTGTACTTGAGAATTACTCATCGGCAGGCAACTGGTAGCTCCAGGTCTCGGTCAGGACTTCTTCAGTCGGTACCGATTCCGGTGTGGCTGGGGCCGCCTCGGCAGCGACTGGCTGCTTGGCGTCTTTGTTGTCCTTGTCCTTGGAATCTGCGGCTGGCTTGGCTTCGGCCGGCTTGGCTTCAACCTGCTTGGCCTCAGCTTGCTTGGTTTCCTTCGCTTCCTTGGCTTCCTTGTCCAGCTTCTCCTGCTGCCGAGCGGCAATCTTGTCAGCCTTGGCGACGGAAGAATTGGATGCTGGCAGCGATGTTTTGGCCAGGTCAGCAGTCACGATGTTCTTGACCAGTGCAGCACGCATCTCGGTAGGCTTGCCCGGATCCTTGATTTTCATCCGCAGCGTCAGGCGCCAGCCCTTGGTTTCAGGGTTGTAACGCACGCTGTTCTCGACCAGCTCGGCATTCTCGCCAACGCTGACCTGGCTACGAACGTCCGTATCCTCCGGCAATGCCGCAAGGGACGGGCCTTCGAAGTCCACCAGATAAGCAACGCTGCCGTCCGGCTGACGGATCAGGTTGGACTGTTTCACGTCACCCGTGGAACGCAGGGTCTGTTGAACCCAGGCGCTGTCCGGTGCGTGAAGCGAGGCTTCGTCGATGGTCCAGTGCATGCGATAAGCGACGTCCAGCGGCTGGCCAGGCTCAGGCAGTTTTTCCGGGCTCCAGAACGCAACGATATTGTCGTTGGTTTCGTCGGCAGTCGGAATCTCTACCAGATCGACGGAGCCCTTGCCCCAATCGCCTTTTGGTTCGATCCAGGCACTTGGGCGCTTGTCGTAGCGGTCGTCGAGGTCTTCGTAGTGGCTGAAGTCACGGCCACGTTGCAGCAGGCCAAAACCGCGCGGGTTCTCGATCGAGAAGTTGCTCACCGACAAGTGTTTCGGATTGTTCAGTGGGCGCCAGATCCACTCGCCGTTACCGGCATGGATCGACAGACCGCTGGAGTCGTGCAGTTCGCGACGGTAGTTCAGCACTTTCGACGGCTGATTGGCGCCGAACAGGAACATGCTGGTCAGCGGCGCAACGCCAAGCTTGGTGACCTTGTCACGCAGGAACATCTTGGCCTTGACGTCGACAACGGTGTCGCTGCCCGGACGCACGGTCAGGCAATACGCACCAGTAGCCCGTGGCGAATCCAGCAGAGCAAAGATCACCAAGTGCTTGTCGCCCGGTTTCGGCTGTTGAATCCAGAACTCGGTGAAACGCGGGAATTCTTCGCCGGACGGCAACGCGGTATCGATGGCCATGCCGCGAGCGGACAAGCCATAGGTGTGACCCTTGCCGACAACGCGGAAGTAACTCGCGCCGAGCATGGTCATGATTTCGTCTTGCTTGTCAGCCTTGTTGACCGGGTAAAGCACACGGAAACCGGCATAACCCAGTTGCTCGGTGGCTTTAGGATCGAACTTCACATCGCCGAAATCGAAACGACTTGGGTCGTATTTGATCTCTTCGACGGTGTTAGCTGTGATTTCGTTGATTTTCACCGGCGTATCGAAATGCATACCCTGGTGATAGAACGACAGCTTGAACGGGGTTTTCTGATCGGCCCACTCGGCTTTTTCGGTCAGGAAGCGAATTTTTTGATAGTCCGCGAATTTCATCTCGCGGAACTCGTTCGGCAGGTTACTGCGCGGAGCTTCGTATTTCTGCCCGGCCAGCTCTTTTGCCTTGACCGATACATCATCCAGATTGAATGCCCAAAGCTGACCGGCGCTGAGCAGGCAGAGCAGTGCAGAGCCCGCTACCAGAGCGCTTCGTAACCGTTTGGCAGACAATTTTGGTGCATTACAGGGACTAACAATCACGAGCAACCCTCGCCGAAAACAGATCAAAAAACCAACGGCCAGTTTAAGTGCCTGTGAGGAGAACGGCATGGAAAAACCGACCCTACAGACCACTCTTGCCAAGTTGGCGAGCATTGTTCCGACTCCTGTGGGGCTAAATGATTCCCCAAGAGGTCCAGGACAAGTCTCTACCTAAGTCAAAATGGACCAACGAACGCTGATCCCCGTAGCGCGCGATTATCTAGTAGGCCGCGTTACAACGCATCAGGGGTAACAAAGTATTTATCTTGAAAAACGCCTGTTTTCAGTCGAAAAGGGCTTAAAAACATGTTTCAAGCGCTTTCAGGTCTGTAACAGGAAGGTTACCGGGCCGTCGTTGACCAGGTGCACCTGCATATCCGCGCCGAATCTACCTGATGCCACAGTGCCATGCACCTGTTTCGCCTTACCTAATAGATAGTCGAAAAGTTCCTCGCCCAGGGCCGGAGGGGCAGCGGTCGAAAAACTCGGACGCAACCCGCTCCGGGTATCGGCGGCCAGGGTGAACTGTGAGACCAGCAGCAACCCACCGCCTACATCCGCCAGGGACAGATTCATCTTGCCCTCGGCGTCACTGAACACACGATAGTTAAGCAGTTTCTGCAGAAGTTTGTCGGCGCTGGCCCGAGTATCCTCGGGCTCGACCGCCACCAGCACCAGCAAACCCTGATCAACGGCGCCAACCACCTCCCCCGCTACCTCGACTCGCGCACCACGCACGCGTTGCAGCAGGCCCTTCATGCTTCTTCAGGGGCCAGGTCGAGCAGACGATGGGCCATCAGATCGGCGGCGCGAACCAGTGCGTCAGTAATGCCAGGTTCGGAGGCGGCATGGCCGGCGTCACGGATCACCTTCAATTCACTGTTCGGCCAGTTCTGATGCAGTTCCCAGGCGTTGTCCAGCGGGCAGATCACGTCGTAGCGACCGTGGACGATCACGCCAGGCAAATGGGCGATCTTGCCCATGTCGCGGATCAGCTGGTTGGGCTCAAGGAACGCATTGTTGGTGAAGTAGTGGCATTCGATGCGCGCAATCGACAGTGCGCGCTGTGGCTCGGAGAAACGATCGACCACCAGCGGGTTCGGGCGCAGGGTAGCAGTCCGGCCTTCCCAGGTGGACCAGGCCTTGGCCGCGTGCATCTGGGCAATCTGATCGTTGCCGACCAGGCGTTTGTGGAAAGCCGAGAGCAAGTCTTCGCGCTCGTCCAGCGGGATCGGCGCGATGTAGTCCTGCCAGTAATCGGGGAACAGACGACTGGCGCCACACTGGTAGAACCACTCGATTTCCTGCGGGCGGCAGAGAAAAATCCCGCGCAGAATCAGACCGTGCACACGCTCCGGGTGGGTTTGCGCGTAGGCAAGCGCCAGGGTCGAGCCCCATGAACCGCCGAACAACACCCACTTATCGATGCCAAGGTGCTGGCGAATTCGCTCAAGGTCGGCGACCAGATCCCAAGTGGTGTTGTTTTCCAGGCTGGCGTGGGGCGTGGAACGACCGCAACCGCGCTGGTCGAAGGTCACAATGCGATACAGGTTCGGATCGAAATACCGACGGCTCTGGGCATCACACCCGGCGCCGGGGCCACCGTGAATGAACACCACTGGCAAACCTTTCGGCGAACCGCTTTCGTCGACATACAGCGTGTGGGTTTCATCGACGGCCAGATCGTGCCGGGCGTGGGGTTTGATCTGCGGGTACAAAGTCTGCATTGCGCGCTCCGTAAGGGGTCGAGGTCATCCCTGGGGGGACTTCTATTATTCTGCCGTCCGGCATCATAAACCCGAATTACGCCAATGAGCATGCCTTGCAGAGTCAGAGTTCTTCAGCCCGTTTTTTCAGACAAATAGCCGAGCAGCGTTTCATAGAGTGCGTCGACCTCGGCGACCTGCCCCCGAGCCCGCAGACAACCGTGGACCAACCCCTCGCCGTAGTACAGCGTCGCTGCCACACCTGCTGCGTTCAGTCGCTCGGTGTAGAGCATGCCGTCATCGCGCAGTGGGTCGAATTGCGCCACGGCGATCAAGGCCGGCGGCAGCCTACTGAAATCCTCGGCGAGCAACGGCATCGCATAGGCCCCTGGCTGCCCAGTGCCGCGCAAGTACAGGGCGTGATAACAATCCAGATCGCTGCTGCTGAGCAAGGGAGCATCGACGCATTCACTGCGCGACGGCAATCGGTGATCACCGCCCAGCCCCGGATAAATCAGCACCTGCGCCGCCGGCAATGGCTCGCCCGCATCGCGCAACGCCAGGCACAACGCAGCCGCAAGGTTGCCACCGGCGCTGTCCCCGGCCACCAGCGTTCGCTCGGGATCGAGCCGGAATGGCCCGGTCCGTAGCGCGCGCCAGACACCCAGGCAGTCTTCAAACGCCGCCGGAAACGGATGTTCCGGCGCCAACCGATAATCGACGGCGATCACCAGCACACCGAGCGTCGACGCCAGTTCGGCGCAGATGAAGTCGTGGGAATCCAGGTCCCCCACCACCCACCCACCGCCGTGCAGATACACAATGCACGGGCAACCGCTGGTCGGTGGCGAAACCGGCGGTTGATAAGACCGCACCGGCACGCCGGCCAATTCAAAGTCGACCACATAAAGCCCGTCGGGACGTGACGGAGTGAACGCCCGGCACATGTCGCTGTAGGCCTGGCGCAAACCACCGAGACTGCTGTCGGTACTGTTGAAGCTGACGGTTTTCTCGACGAAAGCCGTCATCTGTGCAGAAAGCGGGTAAGGAGCCATGAGCCGGTGCCCGTTCAAGGAGATAGGTAGGGTCAACCCCCTGTGGGAGCGAGCCTGCTCGCGAAGAGGGCGTGTCATTCAAATTGATGTTGCCTGACACACCGCCTTCGCGAGCAGGCTCGCTCCCACAGGGTTTTGCGGTTACGGTCAGTTTTTCAAACTGGCCTGAACCGTTGCCACGCCATCCTTTCCATCAAAACTATTGACACCTGCCAACCAGCGCTGGAGATCGTCCGGATGATCACGCAGCCATTGCTTGGCAACGTCCTGAGGCGTCTTGCGCTCCATGATCGGCACCATCAACTGGCTTTCCTGGGCGGCGGTGAAGGTCAGGTTTTCCAGCAGACGGTTTACGTTCGGACAGCGCTGGGCGTAGTCCGGGGCGGTCACGGTGGAAACGGTGGCGGCGCCTTCGTTCGGGCCGTAAACGTCTTCGCTGCCAGTCAGGTAGGCGATTTTCATGTTGATGTTCATCGGGTGCGGGGTCCAGCCGACGAACACCACGAATTCCTTGCGATTCACCGCCCGCTGTACAGCGGCAAGCATGCCGGCTTCACCCGACTCGATCAGCTTGAAGTCTTTCAAGCCAAATTGATTGGTCTCGATCATGGTTTTGATGGTGGTGTTGGCGCCACTGCCGGGCTCGATGCCGTAGATCTTGCCGCCGAGTTGATCCTTGAATTTGGCGATATCGGCGAAGGTTTTCAGGCCCGCTTCGGCGACATATTCAGGTACGGCGAGGGTTGCCTGAGCGTCGGCCAGGCTCGGTTTGTCCATGACCTTCACCTGATTGGCAGCCAGGAACGGCGCGATGTTTTTGTCCATCGCCGGTTTCCAGTAACCGAGGTAGATGTCCAGGCGCTTGTCGCGGATGCCGGCGAAGATGATTTGCTGCACGGCGCTGGTTTGCTTGCTTTCGTAACCGAGGCCGTTGAGCAGTACGTCAGCCATGCCGCTGGTGGCGATCACGTCGGTCCAGTTGACCACGCCCATGCGCACGGCCTTGCAGGAAGCGTCGTCACTGGCCAGAACGCTGGTGCTCAGGAGAGCAGTGCCGCAGAGGACTGAGAGACAGCGGGTGAACAGTCTTTTCATTGGGGGAGTCTCGTGCGGCAGATTATTGTGAGGGCCGATGTCTTCGTGCACCGTGCCCAGAACATTACGCAGCGTCGAGAAGGTAAAAGCGAACTGTAGCGACCGTGTTTTGCACGGTGGCGACAGCCCGAAAAGATCGCAGCCTTCGGCAGCTCCTACAAGATCGGGTTTTCACACGGCCAATGTAGGAGCTGCCGAAGGTTCGGGCCGCGTTCGGACGATCTTTTGATCTTATGCGCTGTAGTGCTTTTGGCCCCAGGCCAACAGCCCTTGCAGCAATTCCTTGAGCACCACCTGTGTCGGCGCCGCCAGGTCCGGGCGATAACGGAACGGCTCGAACTCTTCCATGTACGTGCACTGGCCCAACTCCAGTTGCACCGCATGAATATTCTCGGCCGGATTGCCGTAATGCCGGGTGATGTGCCCGCCCTTGAAGCGACCGTTCAGCACATGGCTGTAATCGCCGTGGCGCGCGCAGATGGCTTCCAGCTGAGTGGCCAACTGTGGATCGCAACTGGCGCCGTTAAAGGTGCCAAGGTTGAAGTCCGGCAGTTTGCCGTCGAACAGGTGCGGGATGATCGAGCGGATCGAGTGCGCATCGAACAGCAGCGCGTAGCCGAACTCAGCCTTCAGTCGCGCCAGCTCGTTCTGCAAAGTGCTGTGGTACGGCGTCCAGACTTGCTCCAGATACGTCGCCCGCTCCGCCGCTGACGGCTCATGCCCTTCGCGGAACAACGGAATACCGTCGAACAGCGTCGCCGGGTACAGGCCGGTGGTGGCACCGACATACAAAGGCTTGTCGTCAGACGGTCGATTCAGGTCGATGACAAAACGCGAGTACTCGGCGGCCAAGGTGCTGGCACCCAGCTCGGCAGCAAATTCATAGAGCTGCGGGATATGCCAGTCAGTGTCCGGCAGGCTTTTCGCGTCGGGGATCAACCCGGCTTCGACCGCCGGGGTCAGGCGCAGGCCGGCGTGGGGCATGCTGATCAGCAGCGGCACGCGACCTTGTTTGAAGTTCAGAACCTTATCCACAACTGTTCTCCTAAATGCTCACTTCAACGCCGTGACGCACGACGCGTTTTTCCAGGTCACCGCCCAGCCAGTACGACAGGTCGGCCGGACGATCGATTTGCCAGGCGACGAAATCTGCACACTTGCCGACTTCCAGCGAACCGTGGGTTTCAGCCATGCCCAACGCGGTGGCAGCATGAATCGTTGCACCGGCCAGCGCTTCTTCCGGAGTCATGCGAAAACAGGTGCACGCCATGTTCAGCATCAAGCGCAACGACAGCCCCGGTGAAGTTCCAGGATTGAGGTCGCTGGCGATGGCGATTTTCACCCCGTGTTTGCGCAGAGCCTCCATCGGCGGCAATTGGGTTTCCCGCAGAAAGTAGAAGGCGCCGGGCAGCAGCACCGCGACGGTGCCGGACTTGGCCATGGCGATGGCGTCGTCTTCGGTCATGAATTCCAGGTGATCGGCCGACAGTGCGTGGTAACGCGCCGCCAGACTCGAACCATGCAACGACGACAACTGTTCGGCGTGCAGCTTCACCGGCAGACCGAGTTGTTGCGCGGTGATGAACACCCGTTCAACCTGCGCCGGCGAAAACGCCAGGTACTCGCAGAACGCATCCACCGCATCCACCAGCCCTTCGGCGGCCAGGGCCGGGAGCATCTCGGCGCAGATGTGATCGATGTAGTCGTCGGCACGATCCGCGTATTCCGGCGGCAAGGCATGAGCGGCCAGGCAGGTGCTGCGCACGCTGACCGGCAGTTCGGCGCCGAGACGGCGGATGACCCGCAGGATCTTGCGTTCGCTGGCCAGGTCCAGACCGTAGCCGGATTTCATTTCGACCGTGGTCACGCCGTCGCGCATCAGGCTCTTCAGACGCTTGGCGGCGCTAGCGAACAGCTCGTCTTCAGTGGCCGCGCGAGTGGCGCGCACGGTGCTGGCGATGCCACCACCGGCCGCTGCGATTTCTGCATAGCTGACGCCTTGCAGACGCTGTTCGAATTCACCGCTGCGGTTACCGCCGAACACCGTGTGGGTGTGGCAGTCGATCAGGCCCGGCGTCACCCAGGCCCCTTTAAGATCATTGACTGCCGGGTACTCACCCGGCGGCAGTTCACCGCGCGGGCCGATCCACTCAATGTGCGCACCTGACGTCACGATGGCCGCATCCTCGATGATCGAGTAGACGCCTTGCGCCATGGTTGCGACGTGGCAGTGTTGCCAGAGAGTTTTCATCCGTGGCCTCCGTTAGGTTATCGATGAGAAAAAGAAGGTTCCTGCTCCACCGGTACTGCCTTCCCTGCCGCCGGTTTCACCCACGTCAGGTAGGCCAGCACCAGCAATACAATCCAGACCACACCGACGATCAGCGCCGCCTGGGTGTCCGGGAAATAGCCCAGCACGCCAAAGATGAACAGCATGAAGGCAATCGCCGCCATCGGCGCATAGGGCCAGAACGGCACCGGGAATTTCAGTTGGGCGACCTGCTCGGCACTCATGGAACGACGCATGGCCACTTGGGTGAACAAAATCATCAACCAGACCCACACCGTCGCAAAGGTGGCGATGGAGGCGATCAACAGAAATACGTTTTCCGGAATCAGGTAGTTCAGCAGCACGCCCAACAGCAACGCGACACTCATTACCACCACGGTCATCCATGGCACGCCATTGCGCGACAAGCGGGCGAAGCCCTTGGGCGCATGCCCTTGCTGGGCCAGACCGTACATCATGCGGCCAGCGCCGAAGATGTCACTGTTGATCGCCGACACCGCCGCCGAGATCACCACAATATTGAGAATGGTCGCCGCCGAGCTGATCCCCAGGTTGTCGAAAATCTGCACGAATGGACTGCCTTGGCTACCGATCTGCTGCCATGGAAAGATCGACATCAGTACGAACATCGTCAGTACGTAGAACAGCAGGATACGCAACGGTACGGCATTGATCGCCCTGGGCAGCACGCGCTGCGGGTCTTTGGCTTCACCGGCTGTCACGCCGATGATTTCAATGCCGCCAAACGCAAACATCACCACCGCGAACGAAGCGATCAGGCCGCCCACGCCATTGGGCATGAAGCCGCCATGGCTCCAGAGATTGCTGATGTCGGTCGCCTGGGCGCCAGGCGCCGTGCTGATGCCGAACAGCATGATGCCGAAGCCACCCAGGATCATCGCGACGATGGCCGCGACCTTGAGCAACGACAGCCAGAACTCCATTTCACCGAAGACTTTGACGTTGCACAGGTTCAAGCCGCCGACCACCGAAACGATGCCCAGTACCCAGATCCAGCGGGCCACTTCCGGAAACCAGAAGCCCATGTAAATACCAAATGCGGTGACGTCGGCCATGCCGACGATGACCATTTCAAACGCGTAGGTCCAACCGAGAATGAAGCCCGCCATTGGCCCCAGGTAGGTGCTGGCGTAGTGGCCGAAAGAGCCGGTCACCGGATTGTGCACCGCCATCTCGCCGAGGGCGCGCATGACCATGAACACCGCCGCGCCACCGATCAGGTAAGCGAGCAGCACCGCGGGCCCGGCCATTTGAATGGCCGAGGCAGAACCGTAAAACAGCCCGGTGCCGATCGCCGACCCCAGTGCCATGAAGCGAATATGTCGGGCAGAGAGCCCGCGTTTCAAACCCTTTTCTGTCTGATGCATTGCTCGTCCTTAATTATTCTTATTCGACGCAAAATCGAATCGCGAGCAAGCTCGCTCCCACAGGTTCAACGCAATCCAATGTGGGAGCGAGCCTGCTCGCGAAGAGGCCATTACAGGCTAGGCAGCAACTTCGCCGTCACCAACTCGTTCAAGCAACGCGTGGCCAACAACTCGCTCGCCGCATTGATATCCGGGGCGAAAAAGCGATCCTTCTCATAGAAAGGCACTTCTGCACGCAGAATCCCGCGAGCTTTTTCCAGTTTTGGCGAGGTTTTCAGACCATCGCGCAGATCCAGACCTTGGACCGCAGCCAACCATTCAACCGCCAGAACGCCACGGGTGTTTTCGGCCATTTCCCACAGGCGCTTGCCGGCAGCCGGGGCCATGGAAACGTGGTCTTCCTGGTTCGCGGAAGTCGGCAGGCTGTCCACCGAGTGCGGATGAGACAGCGCCTTGTTCTCACTGGCCAGTGCCGCAGCAGTCACCTGGGCGATCATGAAGCCGGAGTTCACACCGCCATTGGCCACCAGGAACGGCGGCAGTTGCGACATGTGCTTGTCCATCATCAGCGAGATACGACGCTCGCTCAGGGAACCGATTTCAGCGATGGCCAACGCCATGTTGTCGGCAGCCATCGCGACCGGTTCGGCGTGGAAGTTACCGCCGGAGATCACGTCGCCTTCAGCGGCGAATACCAGCGGGTTGTCCGAAACGGCGTTGGCTTCGATGGCGAGCACTTCGGCGGCCTGACGGAACTGGGTCAGGCAAGCGCCCATGACTTGCGGCTGGCAGCGCAGGGAGTACGGGTCCTGGACCTTTTCGCAGTTCTGGTGCGAGTCGGACACTTCGCTGCGCTCGCCCAGCAGGTCGCGGTAAGCGGCAGCGGCGTCGATCTGGCCTTTCTGGCCGCGCGCGGCGTGGATGCGGGCGTCGAACGGCGAGCGCGAGCCCAGCACGGCTTCAACAGTCATACCACCAATGGCCAGGGCGCCAGCAAACAGGTCTTCGCCTTCGAACAAACCACGCAATGCATAAGCGGTAGAAACCTGAGTGCCGTTGAGCAGCGCCAGACCTTCTTTGGCAGCCAGGGTCAGCGGAGTCAGACCGGCCACTTTCAGCGCTTCGGTGGCTTCCATCCACTCGCCTTTGTAGCGCGCCTTGCCTTCGCCCAGCAGCACCAGCGACATGTGGGCCAGAGGCGCCAAGTCACCGGAGGCACCGACCGAACCTTTCAATGGAATGTGCGGGTAAACCTCGGCGTTGATCAGTGCGATCAGCGCGTCGATCACTACGCGACGAATGCCGGAAAAACCGCGGCTCAGGCTGTTGACCTTGAGCACCATGACCAAGCGAACCAGCGCATCGCTGATCGGCTCGCCGACACCGGCGGCGTGGGACAGCACCAGCGAGCGCTGCAGGTTTTCCAGGTCTTCGCTGGCGATACGGGTCGAAGCCAGCAGGCCGAAACCGGTGTTGATGCCATAAGCGGTGCGGTTCTCGGCGAGGATCTGTTCCACGCAGGCAACGCTGGCTTCGATCTGCGCCGAGGCACTGTTGTCGAGGGTGATTTTGACCGGCTGCTGATAGATATCACGCAGTTGGGCAAGGCTCAGTTGGCCGGGAATCAAATTAAGAGCAGTCACATCATTCTCCTTTTGAGAGTTTTCTTCTTTTGTTAAGAAGAGTACTAACCAGACGCTCCGGAGATTTCCGTTGTCCGTCGCTTCCCTCCTTTTGGGGGGCTGCGCCTTGGCACGCTGGTGTGGTGGAAATCAGTTCAGGTTCGGTAAAGCGTTGTGCAGCAAAATCGGGTCTTTCAACACGCCGGCAGCCGCGGCGATGTCCGGCGCCAGCCAACGGTCCTGGTCGTAGGCCGGGACCCGCTCGCGCAGCAGACGCCACGCCGCATCGGTGCCAGCGCCGAAGCGTTGATCTTTCAGGAATTCAAACGCCTGGGCCGCCAGCAAGTACTCGATGGCAAGGATCTGCGTGCAGTTTTCCAGGGCGCGATGCAGCTTCAACGCGGCGTTGGTGCCCAGGCTCAGGTGGTCTTCCTGCAGGCCCGAGGTGACGTAGTTGTCGAGCACCGCCGGTTGCGCCAACTGGCGGTTTTCCGCACACAGCGAAGCGGCGACGTACTGGACGATCATCATCCCGGAGTTCACCCCCGGGTTGGCCACCAGAAACGCCGGCAGACCACTGACGTGAGGATTGATCAAGCGATCCAGCCGACGTTCGGCGATGGAGCCGATTTCAGCCATGGCGATGGCCAGCAAATCCGCCGCCAAGGCTACGGATTGACCGTGCGGGTTGGCCTGGGACACCACCCGGAAGTTGTCCGGTGTGCCCAGCAGCAACGGATTATCGGTGCAGCCGTTGAGTTCGGTTTCGATCTGTTGAGTCGCGTGCGCCAGTTGATCCCGTGCAGCACCGTGGACTTGCGGAATAGAACGGATGCTCAGCGCATCCTGCGTGCGGATGCCTATGCTCGAAGCAATCACTTCACTGCCATCCAGCAACGCCCGCAGATTCGTGCCAACTTGCTGCATGCCCGGATGCGGCTTGAGCGCGATGATCTCGGCATCGAACGCAGCAATCTGCCCGCGCTGGGCCTCGAAGCTCATGGCGCCGATTACGTCAGCCCATTGCAGCAGGCGAGTGGCATCAGCAATCGCCAGGCAGCTGAGGCCGGTCATGCACGGCGTGCCGTTGACCAGGCACAAGCCGTCCTTGGCACCGAGCTGAACCGGTTGCAAACCTTCTTCAGCCAAAGCCTGCTGCGCAGAAACGATCTGCCCGCGATAGCTGACATTGCCGACACCCAGCAGCGTGATGCTGATGTGGGCCATGTGGGTCAGGTAACCGACCGAACCCTGAGATGGCACTTGCGGGGTGATGCCGCGATTGAGCAGCGCCAGCAACGCTTCGACCACCCGGCGGTGAATGCCGGATTTGCCTTGGCTGTAATTGAGGATTGCCGCACACATGATCGCGCGGGTCTGCTCGTCGGCCAATGGAGCGCCAACGCCACAGGCGTGACTGAGCAAGGTGTTGCGCGACAGTTGGCTGAGTTGCTCGTCTTTCAACGAGACGCTGCACAAGGCGCCGAGGCCCGTGTTGACGCCATAAGCACGTTCGCCGCTGACGACGATGCGCTGGACGATCGCTTGGGCATTCTCGATCCGCGCCCAGGCCTGTGGCGACAGCTCAAGCTGTGCGCCATGGCGGGCTACGGCGACCACATCCTGCCAACGCAGGTGGTCGCCTGCGATAACGATTTTTTCAGCCTGGGACATCATTAACCTCAACCGTACAACCTGAATATTGATGCAGCCCTACCGGCCCCATCGCGAGCAAGCTCGCTCCCACATTTGGAATGCATTCCCCTGTGGGAGCGAGCTTGCTCGCGATGGGGCCAGCACAGTCACCACAAATTTGTCAGACCACCGCAGCCCGCCGCTGTACGAACCGATCCACATACTCATCCGCCGGCGAATGCAGGATCTCTCGCGGCGTACCCACCTGAATCAGGCGCCCGTCCTTGAGAATCGCAATCCGGTTACCAATCCGCACCGCCTCATCAAGGTCGTGGGTGATGAAGACGATGGTCTTGTGCAGGGTCTTTTGCAGCTCCAGCAACTGGTCCTGCATCTCCGCGCGGATCAGCGGGTCGAGCGCACTGAACGCTTCGTCCATCAGGATGATGTCGGTGTCCGCCGCCAACGCGCGAGCCAGGCCCACACGCTGACGCATGCCGCCCGAGAGCTGATGCGGGTATTTGTTTTCGTAGCCCTTGAGGCCCACGGTGTTGATCCAATGCAGCGCGCGCTCGGAGCACATTTGCTTGGTCTCGCCACGCACTTTCAGGCCGTAGGCGACGTTATCCAGCACGGTCTTGTGCGGCAGCAGGCCGAAGCTCTGGAACACCATGCTGATCTTGTGCCGGCGAAATTCGCGCAGGGCTTCCATGTCGTATAGCAGGATGTCCACGCCGTCCACCAGGATCGCGCCGCTGGTCGGGTCGATCAGGCGATTGAAGTGGCGCACCAGGGTGGACTTGCCGGAACCCGACAGGCCCATGATCACGAAGATCTCGCCGGTGCCGATGCTCAGGGACAAGTCGTTCACGCCGACCACGCAGCCGGTTTCGGACAGCACCTGATCTTTGGTTTTGCCCTGGCCGATCATGGCCAGCGCATCCTTGGAACGGTTGCCGAAAATCTTGAAGACGTTTTTGACTTCGATTTTGCTGATGGCTTCGTTGTTCATTTGCTCACCTCATGCCGTGGCCGACCGTACGCTTGAGTAATGCGGTCGATAACCACTGCCAGAATCACGATCGCCAGACCGGCTTCAAGACCACGTCCGACGTTGAGGGTCTGAATCCCCACCAACACGTCTTCACCCAGGCCACGGGCACCGATCATCGAGGCAATCACCACCATCGACAGGGCCATCATGGTCGTCTGGTTGATCCCGGCCATGATGCTTGGCAGGGCCAGCGGAAGTTGCACGCCAAACAGTTGCTGCCAACGGTTGGCACCGAAGGCATTGATCGCTTCCATCACTTCGCCGTCGACCTGGCGAATACCCAGATCAGTCAGGCGAATCAGCGGTGGCGCAGCGTAGATCACGGTGGCGAAAATCGCCGGGACCTTGCCCAGGCCGAACAGCATCAGCACCGGGATCAGGTACACGAAACTCGGCATGGTCTGCATGATGTCCAGCAGCGGCATCAATATCGAACGCAGGCGATTGCTGCGCGCCGAAAGAATGCCCAGTGGAATGCCGATCATCACCGAAATGATGGTCGCCACCATCATCAGTGCCAGGGTCTGCATCAGCTTGTCCCAGAGGCCGACCGCACCCACCAGAAACAACAAGCCAACGATCACGGCGGTGGTCACGACTTTGCGGGTCGCGTGCCAGGCAACGCCCGCCACGATCGCCAGCATCAGCCACCAGGGCGCCGCGCGCAGCAGGCCTTCAAGATTGACGATGGCCCACAACAGGGTGTCGGAGATGCTGCGGAACACATCGCCGTAGTTGGTGACCAGCGAATCGACCCAACTGTTGACCCAGTCGGCGATGGAAAAGGTAAAGCTTTCGGGAAACATAAGAGACTCTCAATCAAGGGGTTGCGATCAAGCATCCGACTGCCGCTCAGGGCAGTCGGAGAGGCTCAACCTACAAGGCCGCGTCGATCTTTTTGGCTGCGTCTTCGCTCACCCATGCGTGCCAGACTTCAGGATGTTCCTTGAGGAAGATTTTCGCCAGTTTTGGTGACTCGATCCGCTCTTTGGCCATGCGCCCGAGGTTCTGGTTAAGCAGGTCGATTGGCAGGTTGACTTTTTCCAGCACGGCCACCAGCTCCGGGGCTTGCTCGTGGAAGGTCTTGGACAGGCCGACCTTGATGGTCACGCGCTTGTCCACGCCTGGTTTCTCTTCGAGTTTCACCAGGTCAACCTGGCCCATCAGCGGGGTTGGCGACCAGTAGTAGAACAGGATCGGCTCGCCACGTTTGTAGCTCGACAGCACCGCGGCATCCAGTGCCGGACCGGTGCCCGGACGGAAGTTGGTGTAGGTGCTTTCCAGGCCGTAGCTTTTCAGCATTTCGCTGTTATCCAGCTCACAGGTCCAGCCCGCCGGGCAGTTATAGAAACGGCCCTTGGATGGCTCTTCCTGATCCTTGAACACTGCAGCGTATTTACCCAGATCGGCGATCGCTTTCAGGTCCGGAGCTTTAGGCTCCAGCTTGCGCTTGGCGTCGCCTTCGATCACGTAGCGCGGCACGTACCAGCCTTCGACAGCACCCACGACAGGCGCGCCGACACCGACAACTTTGCCGGCCTTCTCAGCCTTGTTCCAGACCTCGCTGCGGCCGACCCACTCTTCGGCAAACACTTGAATGTCGTTGCTGCTCAGGGCGTTTTCCATGGTGATGGAGTTGCCTGGGAGGCTGTCGACCTTGCAGTCGTAACCTTTCTCCAGCACGACTTGCATCACGTCGGTCAGCAGCATGGCGCTTTCCCAGTTCAGACCGGCGAACTTCACCGGTTTGCCCGACTCGCACCAACCCGCCGCCTGAGTGGCGCCGGCGCTGGCCAGCAGGCCCATGGAAAGCAATGTGGTCAGCAGGGTCTTGTTCGATTTCATTGTGTGACGCTCCTAATCATGAGTTGGCTTACGGCAGTCAAGAGGCATCCAGCCCTGTCCACGTCCATCAGGCCCGCGCCGCAGCGCGACTGGCCCCGCTTGTTATAGGTGCTGCATCGCTGTCCTGCTCGACTGGCAGGATCAGGTGATCGGGTACGGCGCTGTGCCATTTTTTCGCGCACACGTAATACAGGGCTGCGGGAAGCACCAGACCGATGATCCAGGAAATATCCACACCACCCAGAGCGTCCACCAGCGGACCGGTATAGAACTTGGTAGAGATGAACGGCAGTTGCACCAGCACACCGAAGACATAGACGCTGATACCGAGGGGGTTCCAACGGCCGTAGCGACCGTTCGGATCGGCCAGCGCCGGCACGTCATAGCGCTCGCGGGTGATGCAGTAGTAGTCCACCAGGTTGATCGCGCTCCATGGCGTGAAAAAAGCCAGCAAAAACAGGATGAAGGACTTGAACGCACCGAGGAACGAGTGCTGACCGAGCAACGCGATCAGGGTCGCAGTGCCGACGATGACCAGCACGAAGACCAGACGCTGCAAGCGCGTTACCCGCAGGTCACCACGGAAACCGCTGATGACGGTCGCAATGCACATGAAGCTGCCGTAGGAGTTCAGCGTGGAGATGGTGACCTTGCCGAACGCGATGCTGAAGTACAGCAGCGCAGCGGTGGCACCGCTGCCGCTCAAACCAACGATGTAGGCCACTTCGTGGCCGGCGAATTGCCCGTTGGCCATGGCGGCGGCAAACACGCCGAGGATCATCGCCACCTGTGCGCCAATGACCGAACCCGCGCCAGCGGCGAAAAAGGTTTTCACCGAGGAAGTCTTGCTCGGCAGGTAGCGTGAATAGTCAGCCACGTAGGGGCCGAAGGCGATCTGCCAGGACGCCGCGAGCGATACCGCGAGCAGGAAGCTGCTCCAGCTGAAGTGGCGGATTTGCAGGAGTGCGCCAATGTCAGTCTGGCTCATCAGGCGACTGAACAGGTAAACGAAGGCAATCACGCCAATGACGCTGGCGACACGGCCGATGAAATGAATCACCCGATAACCGAGCACCGTGACCAGCACGATGACACTGGCGAAGATGAGGATACCGACGCTGTCGCTAACGCCAAACAACTGGCCCAGCGCCTGGCCGGAAAGTACGGTGCCCGTTGCGGTGAAACCGAGGTACATCAGACAGACCAGTACGATCGGAATGGCTGCGCCATACACGCCGAACTGTACCCGGCTGGAGATCATCTGCGGCAGGCCAAGCTTGGGCCCTTGCGCTGCATGCAGCGCCATTACGCCACCGCCGAGCAGTTGACCGATCAACAGACCGATCAACGACCAGAACACGTCACCACCCAGCACCACGGCCAGGGCCCCGGTGACAATCGCGGTGATTTGCAGGTTGGCCCCCATCCACAGGGTGAACTGGCTCAACAGACGACCGTGTCTCTCCGCTTCCGGGATGTAGTCGATCGAACGTTTCTCGATCAACGGCTTACTGCCTGCACGATCGCTGTTAACAGCCATGATTCAACCTCTGTGGATTGTTATTGGAATTCGCTCGGTCCCTGTAGGAGCTGTCGAGTGAAACGAGGCTGCGATCTTTTGATCTTGATCTTCGGCGTCCGTAACGACGCCAAAAGATCGCAGCCTGCGGCAGCTCCTACAGGGTTTTGCGTTACTTGCCGGTAATCATCGGCAGGTTCAGCCCTTGTTCCTTGGCGCAGTCGATCGCGATCTGGTAACCCGCATCGGCGTGACGCATGACACCGGTAGCCGGGTCGTTGTGCAGGACGCGAGCGATACGCTCGGCCGCTTCGTCAGTACCGTCGCAGACAATCACCATGCCCGAGTGCTGGGAGAAGCCCATGCCGACGCCGCCGCCGTGGTGCAGGGAAACCCAGGTCGCGCCGCTCGCGGTGTTGAGCAGAGCGTTGAGCAGTGGCCAATCGGACACGGCATCGGAACCGTCCTGCATCGACTCGGTTTCGCGGTTCGGGCTGGCTACCGAACCGGAGTCCAGGTGGTCGCGCCCGATCACGATTGGCGCGGACAATTCACCGCTGCGAACCATTTCGTTGAACGCCAGACCGAGCTTGGCGCGCAGGCCCAGACCCACCCAGCAGATACGTGCCGGCAGACCCTGAAAGCTGATGCGCTCGCGCGCCATGTCCAGCCAGTTGTGCAGGTGGGCGTCGTCCGGGATCAGTTCTTTTACTTTGGCGTCGGTTTTGTAGATGTCTTGCGGATCGCCCGACAGCGCAGCCCAACGGAACGGGCCGATACCGCGGCAGAACAGCGGACGGATGTAAGCCGGTACGAAACCCGGGAAGTCGAATGCGTTCTCGACGCCCTCTTCTTGGGCCATCTGACGGATGTTGTTGCCGTAGTCGAAGGTCGGAATGCCCATTTTCTGGAAGTCCAACATCGCTTTAACGTGCACAGCCATCGATTGCTTGGCGGCTTTGACCACGGCAGCAGGCTCGGTCTTGGCGCGAGCGCGGTACTCTTCCCAGGTCCAGCCGGCTGGCAGGTAACCATTGAGCGGGTCGTGGGCGCTGGTCTGGTCGGTGACCATGTCCGGGCGCACGCCGCGCTTGACCAGTTCCGGCAGGATTTCAGCTGCGTTGCCGAGCAGGGCGATGGAAATCGCTTTGCCTTCCTTGGTGTATTTGTCGATGCGGGCCAGCGCGTCGTCGAGGTCGGTGGCTTGCTCATCGACGTAACGGCTGTTCAGGCGGAAATCGATGCTGACCTGCTGGCATTCGATGTTCAGCGAGCACGCGCCGGCCAGGGTCGCGGCCAGCGGTTGAGCGCCACCCATGCCACCGAGGCCTGCGGTCAGGACCCAACGACCTTTCAGGTCATCGTTGTAGTGTTGGCGACCGGCTTCGACGAAAGTTTCGTAGGTGCCCTGGACGATGCCCTGACTGCCGATGTAGATCCAGCTGCCGGCGGTCATCTGGCCGTACATGGCCAGGCCTTTGGCGTCGAGTTCGTTGAAGTGTTCCCAGCTCGCCCAGTGTGGCACCAGATTGGAGTTGGCGATCAGTACGCGCGGGGCATTGCTGTGTGTTTTGAACACGCCGACCGGCTTGCCGGATTGCACCAGCAGGGTCTCGTCGTCATTCAGGTTGGTCAGGCTTTCGACGATCTTGTCGTAGCATTCCCAGTTACGTGCCGCACGACCGATACCACCGTAAACCACCAGTTCTTTAGGGTTCTCGGCGACTTCCGGGTCGAGGTTGTTCATCAACATGCGCAGCGGCGCTTCAGTCAGCCAGCTCTTGGCGGTCAGCTTGTTGCCGCGAGCGGCACGAATTTCAACGTCACGATACTTTGTAGGTTTCTGGGTATTGTCAGTCACGAAAAAGACTCCTCAGCGATCAATCCAAACCAACCCTGGCGGTGGGTAAGCCAGCCTGTGCGCGTCAAAGCGCCACAAGCGAATCAGTGGACGTTGCGAGGAGTCTCGATCGACTCATACGCATACGTCTTTACTTGTACATACAAGCATATGCAATCAAGCGGCCAACTTGCTGGATGAGTGTTCAAGAAAAGTTTTTTGAACGCTGGAAGGCCCTTGGATCAAGGGTTTAGACGAAGATGAAATTTTTCGCGGGGGATTTTGCGGAGGGAGGCAGCTGTTACTTGAGTGTGATTTTGCGCCACGCTGGGGCGTTCGGTAACAAAGTGGTGCGCGTTGGGGAACGGATTTATGGCGACGAAAAGCATCGCGGGCAAGCCCGCTCCCACAGGATCTTCACTGGACCTGTGGGAGCGGGCTTGCCCGCGATAGTGTCGCTTGAGTTCTGGATCAGCGCGCAGTCAGCTCAATCACGCAGCATGGGCCATTGCTGGAGACTTCCAGCAGACCGGCATTACCATCGAGTTGCAGGCAATCATGCCGCCCCAGTTGTGCGTCGCTGTTACCGACCTTCACTTCAAGCTCGTCGGTGACACTAAATACGAGCACGGTGCCTGCCGAGCTGAAAAACCGCTGCTCGCCGTCCAGCCACTGCAATCGTGCGCCATAACGCTGCGGTGCATAAATCAGGTTGAAGTCGCGGATCGGCCCACCGAGCAATGTGCAGGAAACCTGGCTCTCGCCGCTGAAAGCAAATGGGTCCAGCGGTAACAATGGCCGAGTGTCCTGACCATCAACCCGCAAGGTCATGCCGTCGCCTTGCAATACGGTGATCACCCGCTCATAGCCGGCGAACGTCGAGAAACCGCCCGACTCGCCGATATCGGCAATCGACAGGCGCCAGCCGAAACCATCAAGACCGGTGCCCGCATCGCGGGTGATTTCTTCGGTGCTGCCGCCGCCATTTTTCCATGGCATGCGTGGGTAATCTATTGCGCGTAGAACCTTGAACTGACTCATTTATGGCTCTCTATTTATGGAACCGTCCTTCCAGACGATGACGGGAACCTGGGTGGATCAAACGGGCGGCGGTCACCGGTTGACGGCCGGACCAGGTGCGGCGGCGAATCAGCAGGCACGGCTCGCCCTTTTCAATCTGCAGCAACTTGCACTCGCTGGCTTCGGCCAGAATCGCCTCGACCACATGCTCGCCTTCGGTCAGCGGCGCGACCTGGTTCAGATAGGCGTATGGCGTTTGCAGGGTGAAGTCCTGCTTGAGGTAGTCCGGCGCCACGAGTGCGTTGACGAAACGGTCTTCGATTTGCACCGGGATGTCATTTTCGAAATGCACGATCAGCGAGTGAAAGACTTTCTGGCCTTCGCGCATGTCCAGCGCCAGCGCCCGCTCGGAACCGGCGGCCTCTTCTTCGAGGGTGATGACCTTGCAGGTGTGGCGATGGCCACGGGAGGCGATTTCGTCGGCGATGTTGTGTACTTCAAACAGCGCGGACTGACTTTTCGGCTCGGCGACAAAAGTGCCGACACCCTGCATGCGCACCAGCAGACCGTCGGCGGTCATCTCGCGCAGGGCGCGGTTGATGGTCATGCGGCTGAAACCCAGCTGGTTGACCAACTCGCTTTCCGACGGAACGCGGTAGTGCGGCGGCCAGTTTCCACTGTCGATTTGCTGGGTGATCATCTGTTTGACGCGGGCGTACAAGGGCGCCGGACTGTCGCCCATGTGTGCGGCCAACGGAGAGACTGCAGGCGGAGTCGGCACGGTTAATCCTTGGTCGTTTGGTTGAAGTTGCTAGCTTGCCGGAGTTTACCGAGCAGGCAAACGTCTGTATATGTATATACAAATAACACACGATGGGGTGCTGAACCATGTCCGCCTTCTTTGCCGAACGCGCGCTGCTGCCTAGTGGATGGGCCAACAATGTACGTCTTGAGGTCAGCGCCGATGGCGTGTTGACCCATATCCAGGCCGATTCCAACGCAGATGGCGCCGAACGGCTGAGCGGTCCGCTGCTGCCGGGTATGCCGAATCTACACTCCCACGCCTTCCAGCGGGCCATGGCCGGGCTGGCGGAAGTGGCGGGTAATCCGAATGACAGTTTCTGGACCTGGCGCGATTTGATGTATCGCCTCGTCGGAAAAATCAGCCCGGATCAACTCGGCGTCATCGCCCGTCAGCTGTACATCGAAATGCTCAAGGCCGGTTACACCTCGGTCGCGGAATTTCACTACGTACACCACGACACCAACGGCCAGCCTTACGCGGACCCGGCCGAACTGGCGCTACGTATCAGCCAGGCCGCCAGTTCCGCCGGGATCGGCCTGACCCTGCTGCCGGTGCTCTACAGCCATTCCGGTTTCGGCGGCCAGGCCCCGAACGAAGGCCAGCGCCGCTTTATCAATAGCACCGAAAACTACCTCCAGCTTCAGTCGCGCTTGCAGCCGATCCTGGCGCAGCAACCGGCGCAGTCGCTGGGTTTGTGTTTCCACTCGTTGCGCGCGGTAACACCGCAGCAGATCAGCGAAGTGCTGGCGGCCAGCGACCAGCAGTGCCCGGTGCACATTCACATTGCCGAGCAGCAGAAAGAAGTCGATGACTGCCTGAGCTGGAGCGGCCGCCGTCCGCTGCAATGGCTGTACGAGAACACCGAAGTCGATCAGCGCTGGTGCCTGGTTCACGCCACCCACGCCAACCCGGAAGAAGTCACGCTGATGGCCAAGAGTCGCGCTATCGCCGGCTTATGCCTGACCACCGAAGCCAACCTCGGCGACGGGATCTTCCCGGCGGTGGATTTCCTCGCTCAGGGCGGGCGCATGGGCATCGGTTCCGACAGCCATGTGTCATTGAGCGTGGTGGAAGAATTGCGTTGGCTGGAATACGGCCAGCGTCTGCGCGACCAACGCCGTAATCGTTTGTATGGCGCGGATCAGCCGATGGTTGGCCGCACGCTGTACGACGCGGCGCTGGATGGCGGGGCTCAGGCGTTGGGTCAGCCCATTGGTGCGCTGGAAGTTGGCAAACGTGCGGATTGGCTGGTGCTGGATGGCAACGATCCGTACCTGGCGACAGCCAGTGGCGATGGGATTCTCAATCGTTGGTTGTTTGCCGGTGGTGATCGCCAGGTGCGGGATGTACTGGTCAATGGCCAGTGGGTTGTGCGTGATGGGCGTCATGCGGACGAAGAAGAGAGCAATCGGGCTTTCACCAAGGTCCTGCGCGATCTGTTGGGCTAACACCGGAAACAAAAGTGGGAGCGAGCTTGCTCGCGATGGGGCCGTCAGATTCAACATCAATGTTGACTGACAGTCCGCTATCGCGAGCAAGCTCGCTCCCACATTTGGTTACTGGTAACCCGTTAGTTAGAGGTCTGGGCCATCTGCGTATCTGTCGCACGCCAGATCAACCGGGTAGTGTCGTAACCCTGCTGACGTGCCTTGCTCAGCAGTTCTTCACGCACTACACCATTGACCGTCGGGGTCCGTGACAGCAGCCATAGATACTTGCGGCCCGGATCGCCAACAATGGCGGTCTTGTAGTCATCGCTGACGTACAACACCCAGTACTCTCCCTTCGCCACACCCGGAATCAGCCGCGAAAACCAGGTATCGAACTCGACCCACAGCTTGTCGGTTTTGCCCGGCTCCTGTGGCCAGGCCACGCCTTTGGCCTCTTCCCATTGCCAGTCTGCCGTCAGGCAGCGGTTCAGCACCAACACCTTGCCGTCAGGCTTGAGTGTGTAATGGGCTTCGGATTGCGCGCAGTTGCGCTGGAAATACATCGGCAGACGGGCCAACTCGTACCAGGTCCCTTGGTACTTCTTGAGATTGACGCTGTTGTCAGTTTTCGGTGCCAACGGATCTACGCCAGACGTGGCGCAGCCGGCCAATACCAGGCCGGCTAAAAGGACTATCAGTAACCGCTTCATTGTTTTTCTCCCGTGGGCGCATAGCCCCGGATTACTTCAGGCCTTGGCCGGAAAACATCAGCACTTTGTCACCGGCGTACTGCACGCTGATAAAGCTGTTTTTGTCGCCCCAGGTACAGCTGGACATGCCGAGCGCGCCCGAGCAATCGGCGGGTTTGCCCAGCAAGGTTTCTACTTCGGCCTTGGGCATGCCTGACGACAGCTTCGAGTAGTTTTCCTGATTAACCTTGCTGCACGCGGCCAACAACACGCAGAACGAAAGCAGGGCAATAGAACGCAGCGACATGGTGTAGCTCCTGGGGCGAAGGGGAATGGCATGGCTGCCAAGCTGAAGCTTAGAAGAGAAAACCCCTGTCTGGTTCCGTGGCTGGCCGGCTATTTGTGGGCCGCTCGTCTGTCTTTCGTGAAATATCAGGAACTTTCATTTGCTGTTGAGTGTTTCGTTAGTTTTCGCAAAACCCGCCTAATCTTTGCCGCCGCTCAGTCGACATATAAGCAGCGCAAGCCCACGACTGTGGCAAATTGACGCCCCTTTGTTGACCAGCCTCTTCGCGGTAGTACATTTAATGACCAGAAACATGAAGTTCAGCCACAAGATCTTGTTGGCTGCTGCCCTCGTGGTGGCGGTTGCATTCGCTTGTTTCATCCTCTTCAACGACTACCGCCAGCGGCAAACCCTGCGCAGCAGTACCGAATCCTCGATGCAGGAACTCGGCAGCCTGACCACCAGCAATATCCAGACCTGGCTGGAAAGCCGCATTCAGTTGCTGCAATCGCTGTCCCAGCAGATCGCCGTGGACGGCAGCGCCCTGGCCAACCTCAAGCGCGCCATCGACCTGCCGGCCTACACCAGCAACTTCCAGCTGAGCTACTTCGGTGGCACCGACGGCGTGATGTTCTCGGTCCCGGCCGGCAATCGTGCCGCGGATTACGACCCCCGCGCCCGTGGCTGGTACAAGGCGGCCAACAACGCGCAAACGACCATCGTCACCGAACCTTATATCGCCGCGTCGTCGGGCAAACTGGTGATCACCGTCGCCACGCCGGTGAAACATCAGAATCAAATGATCGGCGTCGCCGGCGCAGACATCGACCTGTCCAGCGTCAGCGCGATCATCAACTCGCTGAACTTCGGCGGCCACGGCCATGCGTTCATCGTCAGCGCCGACGGCAAGATCCTGATTCACCCGGACAGCAAACTGGTGCTCAAGAGCCTGACGGACGCCTACCCGAACGGCGCGCCAAAAGTCAGCCCGGGCATGAAAGAAGTCGAACTCGACGGCAAGACCCAATTCATCTCCTTTACCCACGTCAATGGTGTGCCCTCGGCAGACTGGTACGTGGCGCTGGTGCTGGATCATGACACCGCGTTCTCGATGCTCAGCGAGTTCCGCACCTCGGCGATCATCGCCATGGTCATTGCCGTGGTGATCATCATCGCGTTGCTGGGCATGCTGATCAGCTTCCTGATGCAGCCGCTGCTGACCATGGGCCGCGCCATGCATGACATCGCCGAAGGCGAAGGTGACCTGACCAAACGCCTGACCATTCACGGCCAGGACGAATTCGGCGCGCTGGGCACCTCGTTCAACCGTTTCGTGGAGCGTATTCACACCTCGATCCGCGAGGTGTCCTCGGCCACTGGCCTGGTCAATGAAGTCGCGCTGCGTGTGGTTGCCGCGTCGAACTCGTCGATGTTCAACTCCGACCAGCAAGCCTCGCGCACCAGCAGCGTGGCCGCCGCCATCAACGAACTGGGCGCCGCCGCCCAGGAAATCGCCCAGAACGCCGCCCTCGCCTCTCAGCATTCGAGCGATGCTCGCGCATTGGCCGAAGACGGCCAGCAAGTCGTCGATAAAACCATCGCGGCGATGCAGCAGCTCTCGACGAAGATCAGCGATTCGTGCGGCAACATCGAAACGCTCAACAGCAACACCGTAAACATCGGGCAGATTCTGGAAGTGATCACCAGCATCTCCCAGCAGACCAACCTGCTGGCACTCAACGCCGCCATCGAAGCGGCCCGTGCCGGTGAAGCCGGTCGCGGTTTTGCCGTGGTAGCGGACGAGGTGCGTAACCTCGCGCACCGTACTCAGGATTCGGCGCAGCAAGTGCAGAAGATGATCGAGGAACTGCAAGTCGGCGCCCGGGAAGCCGTGATCACCATGACCGACAGCCAGCGCCAGAGCGAAAGCAGCGTCGGCATCGCCAACCAGGCGGGCGAACGTCTGGGCAGCGTGACTCAGCGTATCGGTGAGATCGACGGGATGAACCAGTCGGTGGCCACTGCGACAGAAGAGCAAACAGCTGTGGTGGAGTCGATCAACGTCGACATTACCGAGATCAACACGTTGAACCAGGAAGGCGTGGAGAACTTGCAGGCGACGTTGCGTGCGTGCTCAGACCTTGAGCAGCAGGCGGCGCGGTTGAAGCAGTTGGTCGGAAGCTTCCGGATCTAAGGCGTTCTCTGCGGCCTCATCGCGAGCAAGCTCGCTCCCACAGGGGATTTTCATTGGACACAAATTATGTGTACGACATAGAACCCATGTGGGAGCGAGCTTGCTCGCGATGACGGCCTAAGCCGCAACGAAGAGTTAGAACCGAGACCCAGGCCCGCTCAGAAACTCAATTTCCTCAGCCGTAGATTCCCGCCCCAACACCGCATTCCTATGCGGAAACCGCCCAAACCGCGCAATTACTTTCTGATGCCGCTCGGCATAATCCAGGTTATCGGCAAACACCGCCCGATCAGCCTCAGGCTGCTGCGCCACCAGCTCGATAAACCGCGAAACCGCTTCGTTCTGCACCGCCAGATTCTCGCAATGCTCAAACACCAGGTAGATGAACACCCGCTGGATCGGCCGCAACTGCCGATCGAAATCCGCAGCAATGCCTTGCGCCACCAGTGCCTGAGCCCTGAGATCGCCTGAAAAGGATTTGGGAGTGTCGCGAAAGATCATTCGCGGGAGTTGATCGAGCAGCAGCACCAGAGCCAGCCAACCTTCGGGGCGTTGCGCCCACTCGGTCAATCCGCCGGCCAGTGCCTGCTCGACAAAGTCCCCGAAACGCGTGCGCGCTTCGAGGTCCTGACTGTCGCGCTTGCCGAACCATAACTTGCCCTTGTCAGCCGCTATTTCGTTGGGGGATTCGAGCGTTCCGAACCACCATTCGAGCAACGGCTGCCAGGGCGCGGTCATGGTTTATTCCTTGTGGTAAGCCGTGACGCGTTCGACTTCTTCTTTCGAACCGAGGAACACTGCTACGCGCTGGTGCAAGCCTTCAGGCTGAATGTCGAGGATGCGCTGATGGCCATCGGTGGAAGCGCCGCCGGCCTGTTCAACCAGGAACGACATCGGGTTGGCTTCGTACATCAGACGCAGCTTGCCCGGCTTGGAGGGTTCGCGACTGTCGCGTGGGTACATGAACAAGCCACCACGGGTCAGGATGCGGTGCACGTCCGCGACCATCGCGGCGACCCAACGCATGTTGTAGTTCTTTTTCAGCGGGCCTTCTTCGCCAGCCAGCAATTCGCCGACGTAGCGTTGTACCGGAGCTTCCCAGTGACGCTGATTGGACGAGTTGATCGCGAATTCCTGCGTGGACTCCGGGATTTTGATGTCTTCATGGGTCAGCACGAAGCTGCCCATTTCACGGTCCAGGGTAAAACCTTTCACGCCGTCACCCAGGGTCAGCACCAGCATGGTCTGCGGGCCATAGATGGCATAACCGGCAGCTACTTGCTCGGTGCCTGGCTGCAGGAAGGCCTTTTCGTTCAAGGCTTCGTTCTGGCTCAGGTATTCGCTCGGGCAACGCAGCACCGAGAAGATAGTACCGACCGGTGCGTTGATATCGATGTTCGACGAGCCGTCCAGTGGGTCGAACACCAGCAAGTACGCGCCTTTCGGGTATTTGCCCGGGATCTGGTAGGCATTGTCCATTTCTTCGGACGCCATGCCGGCCAGGTGACCGCCCCATTCGTTGGCTTCGAGCAGGATCTCGTTGGAGATCACGTCAAGTTTCTTCTGCACTTCGCCTTGGACGTTTTCGGTGCCCATGCTGCCCAGGACACCACCGAGGGCGCCTTTGGACACGGCGTGGCTGATTTCCTTGCAGGCGCGCGCCACCACTTCGATCAGGAAACGCAGATCGGCAGGGGTGTTGTTGCTACGGGTCTGCTCAATCAAATAGCGACTCAGGGTAACGCGGGACATGGAAGGCTCCGGTGGAATGGGGGGCTAAAAACCCGCGCAGTTTAACGCGAGTCGGGGCGCATTTCCTCCTATCAGACGTGTTACACCCAATAGAGTTCATGCGCCCGGTTGAGCGTAGTTCGAAACCGGCATTTTTACCGACCTGGAAACCGCTATCGCGAGCAAGCTCGCTCCCACAGAGAAACGCGGACCCTGTGGGAGCGAGCTTGCTCGCGATTGGGGTGCGCAGCACCCGCCTTCAGGGTTTGACTGGTGGCTTGCGCAACAGACTGAACGCCATCGCGGCCAGAAACAAAACACTGAGCAGCAACACCGCCCACAACCCGAATTTCTTCCAGTTTGTGTCCATCGTCGCAGCCGTTGTCACTGTCGACGCTGGCGTGGCCACCGCCCCGCCGTCCACCGTAGCCTTGCCCAACGTCGCCAACTTTGCAGCACTGTAATCCGGAATCAACGTCGACAGCGGCAGGTTCGCCGCCTTCACCGTGGCACTTCCCAGTGCGAGCGTATAAGGCCCCGCTCCGCGCGCCAGGAACACCAATTGAATGGAGCGCACGGCGAATCGCACTGTCGGTGCCTCTGCCCCCAAGCCGCCGCCGCGCTCGTCCACCGTCAGCTTCAACTGCTGCACGGTTTGCCCCGACAGCTGCAATTCGTTCTGCACCACGTCCTGGCCACTTTGGGTCAGGCGATAGAGCAAACCGCTGCTCAGCGCCTGCCACGGCAGGCTGCTTTCCCGACGACCGGACAAGGTCACGGGCGCCAAACTGTTGGGCTGACTCAACTCGACCTGCAAGCGCTCGACATTCAGCCCCATGGGTAATTGCCAGGTGTATTCACCGGCCTTTACGCTGCTGCCAGCCAGCGGTTGCGACCAGACAAGCGGTAGCGGCAGGCTGCGGGTCTTGGCGCTTTGCAGTTGCGCCGAGGTCAATGTCGGTGCCGATTGCGGCGTGCTCCATAGCAAGCGCAGATAACGGGCCGACTGACCCGGCAAGGCAACTTCATGTTGTTCGACCCGCTCGTCGGCAAACGTCAGGCGCGCCACCTGACCTTCGCCCCACGACTGCCAATGCTGCAAGTCGTCACTGGCTTCGATGGTGAAACGCTGGAAGCCGTCGCGTTCGCTGGTCCAGTCGAGGATCAACTGCTGCAACGGTGCTTTGATGCTGCTGGCGTCGAGCAACCAACCACGCAGCATTTCTTCACCCGCCTCCAGCTGACTGGACGGCTGCACTTCGACCAGCGTGCCGTTGGCGCTCGATTGCACCCGCACGCTCGGTGCGTGCTCAGTGGAGTCCGCCGAGTTGTACAGCGGGAACCACTTCACGTCGGTCAGGGTACGGTTGTCGCTGGTCTGCGCCGGCGCGCGCGCCAAGGCATACGCCTGAGCCTCACCGGCGGCATTGAACACGCGCACATCGCTGAGATCGGTTTGCCGCGCATTCAATTGCACGCTCAACGGCAATTCGAGGCGATACCACGGACCTTCGCCACTGACCGACAACGGCACCTGTGTGGCGAAGTCCGCCAGTTTTTCCTGAGCACTGGCCGACAGCGCCACACCCAGCGCAACAGCGCCCAACCAGACACGGTTCAGCTTCTGACTCAAGACGACACTCCTTCGGTTTGCGGGGCCGGGTTTTCAGCCTCCGGCACAGCATCAAAGCGCTTGGGCGGCAACGGGGCGAAATAGCCCACCACCAACAGCAACACGCCAACGCCGATAAACGAGACGATCCGGGCGAGTCCGCCGCGGTTACTCAATTCGACAAAGAACAGTTTGGCCACCACCACACCGATCAGCGCCGCACCGATCAGCCAGACTTCTCGGCGATGACGCAGATGGCCGCCGATCATCAGACTCAGGGCCATCAAGGTCCAGACGATGGACAGACCGGCCTGCACCCGCATGGATTCGAGCAACGCCTCCAGCTCGAACGGCACACCGCCCCAATGGTGGGTAGTGCGCATCACCAGGGCCGTGAAGAACACAAACAGCGAGGCGCCAGCGATCAGTTGCGTGGCGTGATCAAAGTAGTCCTTGCGAATCGCCAGTTGCGTCACGGCGCTGCGGGACCACACGTAAACGCCGAACAGCGCAAACAGCAGACCCAACTCCAGCGGGTTGATCAGCGGCACGTAAGGCAACGGCTCGGCGGCGCCGTCGCTGACGACGTTCGCCAGCCAGAACCAGCCGAGCATCAGCAACGCCAGCGGTGCCGCCGCGTACACACGGTACTCGCGCGAATAAGCCGACACCGGCCATGGCCAGGCCCGGGGTGCCGCCATCAGCACCAGATACAAGCTCGGCAAAATCGCCCAACCCAACCAGCGCCAGGCGTTGTACTGCTCGGACAACAGCAACAGGCCGTAACGCAGCTCCAGGGCCAACACACCGATCAATAGCCAGCAGCCGAGCACATGGGCCGCGCTCAGGGCACGCTCCGGCAACATCGGCGCCAAACGCCGCAGGGAGATGAAGTGCACAACGAACACGGCCGCCCAAACCAGCCAACCGACGTTGGCCGCCGGGTGATAACGCGAGTGCCACGCAGCCAACAACACCAAACCGGTAGCAGGCATCAGCAAAGTGCAGAGCAAGGCCAGCGACGACCATTTCAGGCGCAGCGCCAACACCGCCCACAGCGCCACGCTCAGCGCCGCAACGGCCAGCAACAACGTCGCTTGCAGATTCAACGGTGCGAATCGCAGCACTTCACTGATCCACGCCAGCGCCCACCACCCCGCGCCCCACACCAGCAGCACTTCGGACAAACGCTGCAAGCTCAGCACATCGAAGGCCGAAGCATGATTGCCGAGCTGCAAGCGCCAGGCGCCAATCATCGCAGCCAAACCCAACACCAGCGGTGTCCAGAAACCGCTATGAGCCAGAGGCTTCAATCCTTCGCTCGCAAGTGGTCCTAGCAAATCAGGCCCGGCCATCAGGAACGCCGCGCCGCCGATGACCTGCAACAGCAAACCGAAGACAAAACTCACGCGCTGCTTCAGATACAGACTCAGCCAGATAATGAACAGACCGCTGGCCGCCCATACGGCACTCGCCGCTTGCCAAGGCAAGACGAACAGCACCGCCAGATTGATCAACACCAGACCGGCGAGCAACACCACCGACAAGCCGCGCAGCAAGCGCACGTCGCTTCGGACCATCTCATCGCGCGCCGCCAGCAACATCCCGGCGATCAGCGCCAGGCCGATCAACGATGCGCTCAGCAGACCGCTCCAACCCGCGTTGAACACAGCGGCGGACTCACCGCTCGAACCTTGCAGCCGCAGCAGGAACAACGCACCGCCGAGCAACTGCACGGCAAACGCGGTGAACAGGAACGTGCGCGATTGCAGACGCAAGCCAACGAACAACGTCGCCAACCCCGCCAGCGCCCAACTGATCGCCGTGCCGTGAGTGAAGAAGAACAACGGCGCCAGCAGATAGAGGAAGGTCAGACCGAGGCAGGCCAATACGGGCAGCCCTTTGCGTTCCCATTCCGACGCTTGTTCGGGCAAGGCTTTGCGCATTTGATAGAAGCTGAACAACAACGCCACGCCGAGCATCAACGCGCCGAGCGGCGCACCGTCGAGCAAGCTGCTTTCACCGATCCGCAGCTCACTGATAAACGCCAGCGCCGAGCCCAGTTGCAGCAGCAAGGCAAAGGCTCGGGCCAGCGGTCGTTGCTGACGCAGGCCAAGCCAGAAGATGCCGGCGCCTTCGACGGCCCAGGCAGCAGCAGTCCAGCGCGCATCGAGCCCCAACGGAATCGCGAGGCTGGCGAAGATCACCCCCAGCGCCAGACAGGTTTCCGCCAGCAGCAACGCTCGTCCGCCCATCAACAACCGCGCCAGGCCCATGTAAATCATGCCCAACGCCAACGCGCTGAAGGCTGCGGCGAACTCCAAGTGCTGGACCAACGCGAACTGCAAGCCGAAGCCCACCAACGGAGGACCGAACAGCATTGTGCCGTCGACGTAATCGCCCTTGCGCGCCGACCAGTGCAGCAGCGCCTCACGGCTGCCGTCCTCGGGTGCGTCGCTCATTTCCAGCAATTTGCGCCGGGCGAACAGCAGACCAATGGCCAGGTACATCAGGAAAAACACAATCAGGAACGGCTCAGTGCTCCATAACAGTTCCGGGGTATAGGAACGCAGGCCCCAGGCGAAACCGATGCCGAAGGTGCCGACGAAGCCGATCAAGTTAAGCAGCCGCCAGGCCTTGAACCAGGCGATGGCGAGGATGCCGGCGTTGAGTAAGGCGAAGTAGCTGAACAGCGCGACATGGTTGCCGGCACCGGTGGAGGTCAGGATCGGCGCCGCGAAACCACCGAGTGCCGCAGCGGCAGCCAGACCCAAGGCATCCTGGGTGATGGCGAGGATCGCCGAGAACACCGTCACCGCGACCAGCAGGCCTAACGCCGCCGTGGGATCAAGCAGCGGATGCAGGCGCATCGCGGCAAACACGGTCAGGTACAACACCGCGATCCCGGTACCCTGCAACATCAACGCGTAATGGCTGTTGCGTGCTCTAAGCCACCAACCCAGCCCCAGAAGACCCAATGCCGCCGCCGCAACACCGGCGTAACGCAACTCGATCGGCACCACCATGCCTTCGGTGGCGTAACGCAGCAGGAAGGCCAGGCCGAGAAACAACAGCACCACACCGACCCGCAGCACCGTGTTGCCGCCGAACAGCCAGTTGCGTGCGCCGCTGATGGCGCGGTCGATGAAGTTCGGGCCACGTGGGATGGCGGGTTGTTGCGGCTCGCGGGCGACCGGTTCGGGTTTCCAGGCATCGACGGGCACTGGACGGCTGCTTTCGGCGGCGGCCGCGGTAATCGGTTCCAGTGCGGGAGGGAGTTCCCAGATCAGCTCCGGGGCTTCGACAGGGATTTCGTCGAGAATGAATTCAGGAGATGCAGCAGCTTCGCTGGCAATCGGCTCGCTGATTTCCGACGCCTTGACGCCTGATACCTCCAGCAACGCCAACCGTTGCTCGACCGCATTCAGCGCCACCTGCGCCTGTTCAAGCAGCCGGCGCTGCTCGTCAGCTTGTGAACCCAAGCGGCCGATGCGAATGGCCTGGGCAATGCCCAACCCGAGCAGCGCGCCCAGCAGCGCATCGCTGAACGACTCGTCGAGTATCCAGCCCAGCACCAGCCCAATCAGCATGAACATCCATTGCATGGTCGATATCCCTAAGCGCAGAGGCCAATCCAAGAAGATTAGCGCAGCCCGTACAGCAAAGATCGCAGCCTTCGGCAGCTCCTACACCGACCGCGTTCACCCAATGTTAGGTGAACGCTGACGGTAGGAGCTGCCGAAGGCTGCGATCTTTTCCGGGGCGTCAGTATATCGACCCGAACGAAGGCTTACTCCAAAGCTTTCCAGATATCCGTGGCGTACTCACGAATGGTCCGGTCGGAGGAGAACCAGCCCATCCGGGAGGTGCTCAGCACCGCCGAACGCCACCATTCCTTCGAATCGTGCCAATGGGCTTCTACCCGCATCTGCGCGTCCCAGTAGGAGTCGAAGTCGGCGCAGACCAGGAAGCGATCGTAGTCGATCAGCGAATCGATCAATCCTGTGTAACGGGAAGGATCATCCGGCGAGAACACCCCGCCGCGAATCGCTTGCAGCACGTCATTCAGCCGGTGGGATGCCGCAATATCCGGCGTCGCGTTGAACTCGTGGTTCTGCTTGCGCGCTTCAACCTGCTGAGCGCTGAGGCCGAAGATGAACATGTGTTCGACGCCAATACGTTCGCACATTTCCACGTTGGCCCCGTCCATGGTGCCGATGGTCAGCGCGCCGTTCAGGCCGAACTTCATGTTGCTGGTGCCCGAGGCTTCGAAGCCTGCGGTGGAGATCTGCTCCGACAAATCCGCTGCCGGGATGATGCTTTCCGCCAGACTGACGTTGTAGTTGGGCAAGAACACCACTTTCAGCAAACCGCGCACGGTCGGGTCGTTGTTCACCACCCGGGCGATGTCGTTGGTCAGCTTGATGATCAGCTTGGCCTGGTGATAACTGGCCGCCGCCTTGCCGGCGAAGATCTTCACCCGCGGCACCCAATCGATTTCCGGCTCGGCGCGAATGGCCTGGTACAGCGCAACGGTGTGCAACAGGTTCAGCAACTGACGTTTGTATTCGTGGATCCTTTTGACCTGCACGTCGAACATCGCTGCCGGGTTGACCGCAACGCCAAGTCGCTCGTGAATGATGTACGCCAGGGCTTTTTTGTTGTGCAGCCGCTGTTCGGCGAATGCTTTGCGGAACGCGGTTTTCTCGGCGAACGGCTCCAGATCAAGCAAGCGTTCTTCGGGGTTATCCAGCAGTTCCGGGCCGAGGGCATCGACCATCATCGAGGTCAGTTGGGGGTTGGACTGGTAGAGCCAGCGTCGGAAAGTAATGCCGTTGGTTTTGTTATTGATCCGCTCCGGATAGAGCTTGTGCAGTTCGGAGAACACCGTCTCGCGCATCAGTTGCGTGTGCAAGCCGGACACGCCGTTGACGCTGTGGGAGCCAAGGAACGCGAGGTTGCCCATGCGTACACGACGGCCGTTGTCTTCCTCGATCAGCGACACCGCGCGCAGCACGTCGAAGTCGTGAATACCTTTGGCGCGCAGCGAATCGATGTGTTGGGCGTTGATCAAGTAAATGATCTGCATGTGCCGCGGCAACATCCGCTCCATCAAACCCACCGGCCAGGTTTCCAGCGCTTCCGGCAGCAGCGTGTGGTTGGTGTAGGACAGCGTGTCGACGGTGACCTGCCATGCCGCATCCCACGCGACGTCATAGACATCGACCAGTTGCCGCATCAGTTCGGCCACGGCAATCGAAGGGTGGGTGTCGTTGAGCTGGATCGCTGCATGATCGCCCAGGGTCAGGACCGAGGTATGCATGTTGCGATGACGACGCAGCAAGTCCTGCAAGGACGCGGCGACGAAGAAATACTCCTGTCGCAGGCGCAGTTCCTGGCCCGCTTCGGTGCTGTCCGCCGGATAGAGCACCCGGGAAATACTTTCGGCCCGGGCGACTTCTGCCACGGCGCCCAAGTGGTCGCCGGCGTTGAAGCGTTCGAGGTGCAAATCTTCCATGGCCCGGGCGCGCCACAGGCGCAGCGTGTTGACGCTCGCTCCGCGCCAGCCGACAACCGGCGTGTCATACGCAATCGCGCGAACGGTTTCCGCCGGGGTCCAGACTTGCTTGGACTTGCCCGCTTCGTCGGTGACGGTTTCGACACTGCCGCCGAAACCGATCGGGTAAACGACCTCTGGTCGCTCGAACTCCCAAGGGTTACCGAAATCCAGCCAGTTTTCGGTCTGTTCCTGTTGCCAGCCGTCGACGATGGCCTGCCGGAACAAGCCGTGTTCGTAACGAATGCCGTAACCGTGGCCGGCGATTCCGAGGGTCGACATGCTTTCCATGAAGCACGCGGCCAGACGACCGAGGCCGCCGTTGCCCAGCGCTGCGTCGGGTTCCAGCAGGCGGATGCGTTCAAGGTCGACGCCGAGCTCAGTCAGGGCTTCGCGGGCCACGTCAAGCAGGCCGAGGTTGCTCAGACTGTCGTAGAGCAGACGGCCGATCAGAAATTCGAGGGAGAGGTAATAAACCCGCTTTTGACCTTTGCGGTAGATCTGCCGGGTGTGATCCATCCAGTGCTCGACCATGTGATCGCGCGCCGCCAGGGCAATGGCTTCGAACCAGTCGTGGTCGAAGGCGTGATCCGGGTCTTTGCCCACCGCGTAGGTGAGTTTGGTCAAGACGGCGTCGCGGAATGCGGCCACCTCTGCTTCGCGAACAAGTGGTTCTTGAGTCATCGATAGGACCTCGAGCGAGCGTGGAGTTGTTGAGCCTAGACGGTCTGACAGGCCGTTGGAACTCTGGTTCGGCAGATTTTCCCGTTAGTGTGAGATAGATCGACATTACCTTGTCGCGCACCGGAAAGAATGCAGGGGCCGTGCCGGGTTACAGGTGTTATTGGGCGGAATACGAAAAAATCTGGCGAAAGGTTGTTCAAAAATCCACCAGTCCCGGTATGATCGCGCGCCCTGATGCACGCTGGTAACAACCGATGATGAAGTCCAACCTGATCGCCGCCGCGGAGATCGATCGCCTCGATACCTGGGCCAAGTACTCCGCCCCGATGTGTGGTTCGTGCGTTTCCAGCTGCTGCACCCTGCCGGTCGAGGTCAAGATCAAGGATCTGATCCGTATCGGCATCGTCGATGAATTCGAGCGCGGCGAGCCGCCGAAGAACATCGCCAAGCGTTTGCAGAAGGAAGGGATCGTCGAGCGTTACAACCAGAAGTCCGAGATCTTCACCCTTCAGCGCATGAGCAACAACGATTGCCTGTACCTGGATCGTAAGAGCCGTCTGTGCACTATTTATGAAAAGCGCCCGGATACTTGCCGCAACCACCCGAAAATCGGGCCGCGGCCGGGGTATTGCGCGTATAAGCCGAAAGAAGTGGCGCGAGAGACCAGCGAGAGCCGTCGCACGTTCGAGAAGTTCTGATGCGGAATCTCGCTGCCTGAACCGGCCTCATCGCGAGCAAGCTCGCTCCCACAGGGTTCAGTGCTGACCACAGATTTTGTGAACACCACCATTCACTGTGGGAGCGAGCTTGCTCGCGATGAGGCCGGCACAAACACCGCACAAATCCCGGACATACAAAAACGCCCCCGACCTTGCGGTCGGGGGCGTTTTTTTAGCTGTTAACTAAGTCGAGACTCAGTTACCGGCTTTCTTGGCAGCGCGGGTACGCTCGCTTTCGCCCAGGATCTTCTTACGAAGACGGATGGACTTAGGAGTGACTTCGCACAGTTCGTCTTCTTGCACGAACTCAAGAGCTTGTTCCAGGGTGAAACGGATAGGCGGAACCAGAGCGATGGTTTCGTCTTTACCCGAAGCACGCATGTTGTCGAGCTTCTTGCCTTTGGTTGGGTTAACGCCCAGGTCGTTGTCGCGGCTGTTGATGCCGACGATTTGGCCTTCGTACACGTCTTCACCGTGACCCAGGAACAGTTTGCCGCGAGCTTGCAGGGTTTCCAGCGAGTAAGTCAGAGCCTTACCGGTAGCAACCGAAACCAGCACGCCGTTTTGACGGCCGGACATGTCGCCGGACTTCATCACGTCGTAACGGTCGAAGATCGAGGTCAGGATGCCTGCACCGGAGGTCAGGGTCAGGAACTCGTTACGGAAACCGATCAAGCCACGAGCCGGGATGTTGTACTCAAGGCGCACACGGCCCTTGCCATCCGGAACCATGTTGGTCAGGTCGCCTTTACGGATACCGATCTGTTCCATGATCGAACCTTGCGATTCTTCCGGCAGGTCGATGGTCACGTTTTCGTACGGTTCGTGCTTGACGCCGTCAACCATGCGGATGATCACTTCCGGACGACCAACACCCATTTCGAAGCCTTCGCGACGCATGGTTTCGATCAGTACCGAGAGGTGCAACTCACCACGGCCGGAGACTTTGAACTTGTCGGCGGTGTCGCCTTCTTCAACGCGCAGAGCAACGTTGTAGAGCAGTTCTTTGTCCAGACGCTCTTTGATGTTACGGCTGGTGACGAACTTGCCTTCACGACCGCAGAACGGCGAGTCGTTAACCTGGAAGGTCATGGAAACGGTTGGTTCGTCAACGGTCAGCGGCTTCATCGCTTCGACGTTCAGTGGGTCGCACAGAGTGTCGGAGATGAACAGCTGGTCGAAGCCGCTGATGCAGACGATGTCGCCGGCAGCTGCTTCGTCAACGTCGATACGGTGCAGACCGTGGTGACCCATCAGCTTCAGGATACGACCATTACGGCGCTTGCCGTCGGCGTCGATAGCCACAACTTGAGTGTTCGGCTTGACGCGACCACGGGCGATACGGCCAACGCCGATAACACCCAGGAAGCTGTTGTAGTCCAGTGCCGAGATTTGCATCTGGAACGGACCGTCACGGTCAACTTTTGGAGCCGGTACGTGGTCAATGATCGCCTGGTACAGCGGGGTCATGTCTTCAGCCATGTCGGTGTGTTCCAGACCGGCAATGCCGTTCAGGGCCGAGGCGTAGACGACTTTGAAGTCCAGCTGTTCTTCGGTAGCACCCAGGTTGTCGAACAGGTCGAAGATCTGGTCCAGAACCCAGTCCGGTCGCGCGCCTGGACGGTCCACCGTGTTGATGACCACGAGTGGACGCAGGCCGGCTTCGAAAGCCTTCTTGGTCACGAAACGGGTTTGCGGCATAGGGCCGTCTTGAGCGTCAACCAGCAGCAGAACGGAGTCAACCATCGACATTACGCGTTCAACTTCGCCGCCGAAGTCGGCGTGGCCCGGGGTGTCCACGATGTTGATGTGGTGGCCGTTCCAGTTGATGGCGGTGTTTTTCGCCAGAATGGTAATACCGCGTTCTTTCTCCTGGTCGTTGGAGTCCATCACGCGCTCGTCGTTGAGCTCGTTGCGCTCCAGGGTGCCGGATTGACGCAAGAGTTTGTCTACCAGGGTGGTTTTACCATGGTCAACGTGAGCAATGATGGCGATGTTGCGTAGATTTTCGATCACTTGTGTATCTCGATCAGAGGATTCGGTGTGCTGACAAGTCTTGGCAGCGATTAACAGTAGAGTCCGGCAAAGCCGTTACAGCTTGACGGCGGCGTCGGGGGGCCGGTGACGCAGGCCACAGGCAAACAGCCCCGGGCACTTAGCTCGGTCGATAAACGCGCACATTGGCATGCCCCTCACTGAGCAAATGGTGGGCATGCAGGCGACTCATCACGCCTTTGTCGCAATACAGCAGGTACTGGCGAGTAGGGTCCAGTTCCTTGAAACGAGCGTTCAATGCATAAAACGGCATCGTTTGTACCTCAATGCCAACGAGTCCCAGCGGGTCGTCTTCAGCGGCATCCGGATGACGGATGTCGATGACGATCTGACCAGCCAGCGCTTCGCTGACTTCTTCGATCTGCAAATCCTGGCCCAATTCATCGATCACGCGATCGATCGGCACCAGTTTGGCGTTCTCGAGCGCACGCTCAAGTACTGCCATGTCGAACTGTTGTTCTTCGTACTCCACGCGTGGACGCTTGGCGTGGGTCTTGGGGTTCACCGAGATGACCCCGCAATATTCCGGCATGTGCTTGGCGAAGTCGGCAGTACCGATTTCGTTGGCCAGGTCGATGATGTCCTGCTTGTGACTGGCGATCAGCGGACGCAAGACCAGCTTGTCGGTCACGCAGTCGATCACGGACAGGTTCGGCAGCGTCTGGCTCGACACCTGGGAAATCGCTTCGCCGGTGACCAGCGCATCGATGTCCAGCCGATCGGCAATACGGGAAGCAGCGCGCAACATCATACGCTTCAAAACTACGCCCATATGACTGTTATCGACTTTACCGAGAATTTCTCCCAGTACTTCCTCGAACGGCACACTCACAAATAACACGCGTTGGGAGCTGCCGTACTTCTTCCAGATGAAGTGCGCGACTTCCATAACGCCCAGTTCATGGGCTCGTCCGCCCAGATTGAAGAAGCAGAAATGGCTCATCAGCCCTCGCCGCATGATCTGGTAAGCAGCAACGGTGGAATCGAAGCCGCCGGACATCAGCACAAGCGTCTGTTCCAGGGCACCCAGCGGATAACCGCCGATGCTGTTGTGCTGGCTGTGGATCACGAACAACCGTTTGTCGCGAATTTCGATGCGAACTTCGATTTCCGGGTCTTTCAGCGAGATTCCGGCGGCGCCGCACTGACGACGCAATTGGCTGCCGACGTATTTCTCGACGTCCATCGAACTGAATTCATGCTTGCCGGCACGCTTGCAGCGCACCGAAAAAATCTTCCCGGCCAACGCATCACCAAAGTGCTGCTTGCACTTGGCGACGATGTCGTCGAAGTCACCCAACGGGTATTCGTCGACCTGCAGGAAATGTGCGATGCCCGGCATGCAGCTCAGGCGCTCGGTCATCTCCTTCAGGGCTTTGGGCTCGCTGACCCGGGTTTCCAGCTCGAGATTGTCCCACACACCGTTCACCACCACAGCCGGGTCCAGGTCGCGGAGCACAGTACGGATGTTTTTGGCCAACTGGCGGATGAAACGCATCCGTACCGGGCGGCTCTTGATGGTGATCTCGGGGAAGACTTTTACGATTAGTTTCATGAAAACAGCGCGCGCTGGGCCAGCCGAAAAAGGGGGGCGCGGATTATAGCGGAAATTGCTCAAGGTTTAACCAGTTAATGTGCAGAAGGTTTTGCGCGCACCAAAACAGGTCATTTGTTGAATTTAACGCTACATTGTAGGGCGAGATTTTCCGCTTACAGATGCTTTGTGCCTTTATAAGCGTGAAATTGGGGCAAAAAACCCATGGTGGGGCACTGGCATGCAATTTGCTCCCTTGTGAGGCGGGTTGCCTTGGCAGAGTATTCGCGCCGGCATCACCCACATTCCAAGGGCATCCACTACTAAGCCCGAAGCCACCCGGAGGACACTATGTCGAAGTCGGTTCAACTCATCAAAGATCATGACGTCAAGTGGATTGATCTGCGCTTCACAGACACCAAAGGCACTCAGCACCACGTGACCATGCCGGCTCGCGACGCGCTGGATGAAGCTTTCTTCGATGAAGGCAAAATGTTCGACGGTTCCTCCATCGCCGGCTGGAAAGGCATCGAAGCTTCCGACATGATCCTGCTCCCGGACGACAGCACTGCCGTTCTCGACCCGTTCACCGAAGACCCAACGCTGATCATCGTTTGCGACGTCATCGAGCCTTCGACCATGCAAGGCTACGATCGCGATCCACGTGCGATCGCCAAGCGTGCCGAGGAATACCTGAAGTCGACCGGTATCGGCGACACCGTTTTCGTTGGCCCGGAGCCTGAGTTCTTCATCTTCGACCAGGTTAAGTTCAAGTCGGACATTTCCGGCTCGATGTTCAAAATCTTCTCCGAACAAGGTTCGTGGATGTCCGACCAGGACATCGAAGGCGGCAACCATGGCCACCGTCCAGGTATCAAAGGCGGTTACTTCCCGGTTCCACCGTTTGACCACGACCACGAAATCCGTACCTCCATGTGCAACGCCATGGAAGAAATGGGCCTGGTCATCGAAGTTCACCACCACGAAGTGGCAACTGCCGGTCAGAACGAAATCGGTGTGAAGTTCAACACCCTGGTAGCCAAGGCTGACGAAGTTCAGACCCTGAAGTACTGCGTACACAACGTGGCTGTCGCTTATGGCCGCACCGCGACCTTCATGCCTAAGCCGCTGTACGGCGACAACGGTTCGGGTATGCACGTTCACCTGTCCATCGCCAAAGATGGCAAGAACACCTTCGCTGGCGAAGGCTATGCCGGCCTGTCCGATACCGCTCTGTTCTTCATCGGCGGCATCATCAAGCACGGTAAGGCCCTGAACGGCTTCACCAACCCGTCGACCAACTCCTACAAGCGTCTGGTCCCAGGTTTCGAAGCTCCGGTAATGCTGGCCTACTCGGCTCGCAACCGTTCCGCTTCGATCCGTATTCCTTACGTGTCCAGCCCTCGTGCTCGCCGTATCGAAGCTCGCTTCCCGGATCCGGCAGCCAACCCGTACCTGGCCTTCGCTGCCCTGGTAATGGCCGGCCTGGACGGTATCCAGAACAAGATCCACCCTGGCGACGCAGCTGACAAAAACCTGTACGACCTGCCGCCTGAAGAGGCGAAAGAGATCCCACAAGTTTGCGGCAGCCTGAAAGAAGCCCTGGACGAGCTGGACAAAGGTCGTGCGTTCCTGACCAAAGGCGGCGTTTTCAGCGACGACTTCATCGACGCTTACATCGCTCTGAAAAGCGAAGAAGAAATCAAGGTACGTACCTTCGTACACCCACTGGAATACGAGCTGTACTACAGCTGCTGATCCGGTAGCGCCTGCGCAAGCGGCGTGACAAAAAAGAGGCCTCCTTCGGGAGGCCTTTTTTGTGGGCGGGAATTTTCAGGCAAAACGCTTTTGCATTTTTTTGAAAATAGTTCTGTGAAACTTTCAAGCAATTTTCATTTACTGTCCCGGGACTTTTCGGAAGGAACCTCAGATGAAATCAGCATCAGCCTCTCTTTATTCGCTAGCGTTGTTTTTTGCGGCGCTAACACCTGCCTGGGCTGCGACTGAAAGTTCCCATTCCTCTGATCAGGGCAAACACTGGCTGATGGAAAAATCTTCCGACGACAGCCGGTTTCAAACTGCCCTTCTCAGCGGAAATACGCGCTATGACGGCAAAACCGGCGAAGCCCTATTGGCGATAAGTTGTCATCCTGATAACCCGATGAGTATGTCCCTGACTATCCCGACACAGCGACTTGGCTTCAATGCCGATGATTATGAAGGCCCGGGCGCGCCGGCAAACGGACCATTGCGCCTGACAACCAGCACGCGCGCGCCCATCAGCTATCTGGTTAGCGGTTGGGGCTCAGTAAGGAGCCTGCAAGGAGATGGTTGGGTGTTTGAGTTTGGTATGACCATCAACAAGCGCGAGTTGCATTACTGGCTCACTGACACTGCCCATGGTCAACGTGTAACTTTGACACTGCCTTCCCGCAAGAGTGATACCCCACTGATTGCAGAGTTTGTATTGCCAGAAGACGACAGCGGGTTGCGCAAGGCTATCGGGCCTTGCCTGTAACCAACTATGCCAACCCACGCCCGTAACCTATGCTGCAATCCAACGCTTTCGTTTCTGGTCGATTTTATGGGTCGTGGTTTTCTACTGATGTTGCTGTTGATCGCCCTGCCCGCCGCAGCGCAGATCTACAAGTACACCGACGCCGACGGCAACACCGCCTATAGCAATCAACCGCCCGATGGCGTGAAGGCTCAGCCGGTCGAGTTGCCACCGCTGAACAGGGTTGTGCCCCAAGCCCCTTCTGCGCCATCTGTCGAAGCCACAAGTCGAGAACAGCCGCGCAGCGTTTACGAGGTGCTGGAGCTGACCAACCTACCCACTACCGAAGCGCTGCGTGCCAACAACGGCACCTTCACCGTCAACGTGCTGATCAAACCACGCCTGCAAGGCCCTCATCTGTTCAGGCTGTTGCTGGACGATCAACCTTACGGCCAGCCGAGCAACGTGCCGATCCTGCAACTGGTGAACGTTGATCGCGGCGAACACAACCTCGCGGTGCAGGTGATCGATGGAGAGAACATCGTCCAGCAAAGCCCCGCCGTAACGTTCACCGTACAACGGGTGCATAAGCCGTGAGGCTGTGGCTGCTGATCACCTGCTTGATCGCCCTGCCGGTGACGGCCGAGGTGTTCACCTACGTCGACGCTCAGGGCAATCGCGTCTACACCGACCAGCCAGGCTCCGGCAACGCCAAGCGCGTGCCGATGGCAACGAGCAATCGCATGTCCGCCAACCCTGGCGGCGCAGCACCGGTGATGGCTGGAAAGAAGGCCGAAACAAAACCACTGTTCCACTACGACATGCTGAGGGTACTGGTGCCGGAGCCAGACGCCACGGTGCGCAGCAGTGCTGGCGAGATTATCGTCAGCGTTACCAGCGAACCCGGCCTGCAACGAGGCCATCGCTACCAACTGCTACTCGACGGCCAACCCACCGCAGCGCCCGGCCTGAGCCCGGTATTCGCCCTGAGCAACATCGATCGCGGCAGCCATAACCTCTCCGTGGAAATCCTCGACGAGCAGGGCCGCACGGTCGAGCGCACAGCCAACCAGCCGTTCCACATGCTGCGCATCTCCCTCGCGCAGAAACGCCAGGTCAAACCCTGCGCCCTCACCGATTTCGGCCAACGGCCGGAATGTCCGACCAAAGACAAACCCGCGGAAGAAAAAAATCCCTTCCTGCGCTTCTTCTAACGCCGCTCAGCTTTGCGCACTATATTGGTGCAATAGGCTGCACCGTACCCACATTCCAACCCATTTTGGTTCGAAAGTACCCGTCAAAGCTGGCAGAACGCCACGCAAACGAGCGTCAAACGCCCGTTTCAGGCCTTAAACGCTTCTTTTCGGAGCCTTGGTTTGGTTTTTGCATTTTCCTCGTATCGGCGCGTTATTCACGCGCATGCTCCAAAAGAGGTCCTGATGACCATTAGTGACGCACTGCATCGATTGCTACTCGACAACCTGACCACCGCCACCATTCTGCTCGACGCCGAACTGCGCCTCGAGTACATGAACCCGGCAGCGGAGATGCTCCTGGCCATCAGCGGTCAGCGTAGCCATGGGCAGTTCATCAGTGAGTTGTTCACCGAATCTACCGAAGCGCTGAACTCCCTGCGCCAGGCGGTCGAGCAGGCCCACCCGTTCACCAAGCGCGAAGCGATGCTCACCGCCCTCACCGGCCAGACCCTGACCGTCGACTACGCGGTAACCCCGATCCTCGCCAATGGCGCCACGATGCTGTTGCTGGAAGTCCACCCCCGTGACCGCTTGCTGCGAATCACCAAGGAAGAAGCGCAACTGTCGAAGCAGGAAACCAGCAAGATGCTGGTGCGCGGCCTCGCTCACGAAATCAAGAATCCTCTCGGCGGGATACGCGGCGCAGCGCAATTGCTTGCCCGCGAGCTGCCGGAAGAAAGCCTGCGCGACTACACCAACGTGATCATTGAAGAGGCCGACCGCCTGCGCAATCTGGTCGATCGCATGCTCGGTTCCAACAAACTGCCGTCGCTGGCCATGTGCAACGTCCACGAAGTTCTGGAACGCGTTTGTCATCTGGTGGAGGCCGAAAGCCAGGGCTGCATCACTTTGGTGCGCGACTACGACCCAAGCATTCCCGACGTGTTGATCGACCGCGAACAAATGATTCAGGCCGTACTGAACATTGTGCGCAATGCGATGCAGGCCATCAGCAGCCAGAACGAGCTGCGCCTTGGCCGCATCAGCCTGCGCACCCGCGCCATGCGCCAGTTCACCATCGGCCACGTGCGCCATCGTCTGGTGACCAAGATCGAAATCATCGACAACGGCCCGGGCATTCCCGCGGAGTTGCAGGAAACCATCTTCTTTCCCATGGTCAGCGGCCGTCCGGACGGTACCGGGCTGGGCCTGGCCATTACCCAGAACATCATCAGCCAGCACCAGGGCCTGATCGAATGTGACAGCCATCCAGGCCACACCACCTTCTCGATCTTTCTGCCACTGGAACAAGGAGCCACATCGACATGAGCCGTAGTGAAACCGTGTGGATCGTCGATGACGACCGTTCTATCCGTTGGGTCCTGGAAAAAGCCTTGCAGCAAGAAGGCATGACCACGCAAAGCTTCGACAGCGCCGATGGCGTGATGAGCCGCCTGGCGCGCCAGCAGCCGGACGTGATCATTTCCGACATCCGCATGCCGGGTGCCAGCGGTCTGGACCTTCTGGCGCGGATTCGCGAACAACACCCACGGCTGCCGGTCATCATCATGACCGCTCATTCCGATCTGGACAGCGCTGTCGCGTCCTATCAGGGCGGCGCGTTTGAATACCTGCCAAAACCGTTCGACGTTGACGAAGCAGTGTCGCTGGTCAAACGCGCGAACCAGCACGCTCAGGAACAGCAAGGCCTGGAAGTCCCGGTCGCCTTGACCCGCACCCCGGAAATCATCGGTGAAGCGCCGGCGATGCAGGAAGTGTTTCGCGCCATCGGGCGCTTGAGCCACTCCAACATCACCGTGCTGATCAACGGCGAATCCGGTACCGGTAAAGAACTGGTGGCGCACGCACTGCACCGTCACAGTCCGCGTGCGGCTTCGCCGTTCATTGCGCTGAACATGGCGGCGATCCCGAAAGACCTGATGGAATCCGAGCTGTTCGGCCATGAGAAAGGCGCATTCACCGGCGCGGCCAACCTGCGACGCGGGCGCTTTGAGCAGGCTGACGGCGGCACGCTGTTCCTCGATGAAATCGGCGACATGCCGGCAGACACCCAGACTCGTTTGCTGCGGGTGTTGGCGGACGGCGAGTTCTACCGCGTCGGCGGCCATGTGCCAGTGAAGGTCGATGTGCGAATCATCGCCGCGACTCACCAGAATCTGGAAACCCTGGTGCACGCCGGGAAATTCCGTGAGGACTTGTTCCACCGCCTCAACGTGATCCGCATCCACATTCCACGGTTGTCGGACCGTCGCGAAGACATCCCGACCCTGGCCAAGCATTTCCTCAGCCGCGCCGCGCAAGAACTGGCGGTGGAGCCGAAGCTGCTGAAAAGCGAAACCGAGGAATACCTGAAGAACCTGCCGTGGGGCGGCAACGTGCGTCAGCTGGAAAACACCTGCCGCTGGATCACGGTGATGGCTTCGGGTCGCGAAGTGCACATCAGCGACCTGCCGCCGGAGCTGCTGAACCTGCCGCAGGATTCGGCGCCGGTGACCAACTGGGAGCAAGCGCTGCGCCAGTGGGCCGATCAGGCGTTGGCTCGTGGCCAGTCGAGCCTGCTCGACAGCGCCGTGCCTGCCTTCGAACGGATCATGATCGAAACCGCCCTCAAACACACCGCCGGCCGCCGCCGCGATGCCGCCGTTTTGCTGGGCTGGGGGCGTAATACCCTGACTCGCAAGATCAAGGAATTGGGGATGAAGGTTGATGGTGGGGATGATGATGAAGGGGAAGAAGGCTAAGCAGCCTTTAGCTCTTCGCTGACAGTTACATCCAATCGCGAGCAAGCTCGCTCCCACAGTGGATTTCAGTGTTTTCACGATTGAGTGAACCCCCTGAACCCTGTGGGAGCGAGCTTGCTCGCGATGCTTTTGGGGCCATCGTGCACCGACTGAATGCACCGTGAACCGCAATCGCGCACGGCAACAGATCCGAAATCCCGCCGGCTTTCGCAATCGAACCCCTATCGAAAAAACACGAAAGCCCCGGAATACGGGGCTTTCGACGTTTCAGCGAGACATTCTGTTTCAACTTGTTAAAACCTGGCACGCCCCCTGCAATAGTCCATTCAGTGATTCAGTTCACTACCCGGTTTCGGGGACCTTGGTACAGGCAGGCCGGGGATTCCCCTCTTTACACCGGGCTCACACCGCACAAGCGACGAGCCCAAGCAGTTTTGGGGCCCTTGATACAGGCAGGTCAGGGGTTCCTTCTTTACACCGGGCTCACGGCGCAATGCGCGAGCCCTGCCGTTTTGGGGACCTTGGTACAGGCAGGCCGGGGATTCCCTCTTTTATTGCTCTCGGAGATGGATCTCCAGCCGCCAGCGGTCATCGACCTCGCTACCGGCCCACTCGCCCTGCAGTGGCCGAGCCGCCACCACCGTCAGCAACAATCCCCCATCACTCAAACGTACCCGCCAGTTCACGCTCTTGTCGTTGATTTTGAGCTGACCTTTCTGTGCCTTTCCTTCAGCCTCGAACAGCAACGCGAGGCTACCGTCGACGAACTCGCCGTGAGCCTTGGGTTCGTTGTTGAACCACACCACCAGCCCATCGCTCGTGACCTCGACCTGCTGCAATTCGCTGGGGTCGGGAGTGGTCAGGCGACCGATCATCAGCCCCACCATCACCCCGACAATCGCCAGCGAAGCCATCACTCGCGGGAATAGCTTCGAACGCGGGTCCGCTTCAGGCGTAGAATGCCGCTCATCTTTACCTTCGGAGCCGTGCATGTTTCACGTCATCCTTTTCCAACCAGAAATTCCGCCGAATACCGGCAACGTTATCAGGCTGTGCGCCAACAGTGGCTGCCACCTGCATTTGATCGAACCGCTGGGCTTCGAGATGGACGACAAGCGCCTGCGCCGGGCCGGCCTCGATTACCACGAGTATGCCACCCTGCAGCGCCACGCAGACCTCGCCAGCTGTCTGGAAAGCCTCGGTCATCCTCGGCTGTTCGCCTTCACCACCAAGGGCTCGCGGCCGTTCCACGATGCCAGCTTCGCCGAGGGCGATGCGTTCCTCTTCGGCCCGGAAAGCCGTGGTTTGCCGGCAGAAGTACTCGATGCCCTGCCCGGCGAACAGCGCCTGCGCCTGCCGATGCGCGAAGGTTGCCGCAGCCTGAACCTGTCGAACACCGTGGCGGTCGCCGTGTACGAAGGCTGGCGCCAACTCGGGTTCAAGTAACACCACAAAAAAATGTGGGAGCGAGCTTGCTCGCGATGGCGGCCTGTCAGTCAACACTAATGTTGAAGCTGATGACCCCATCGCGAGCAAGCTCGCTCCCACATTGGACCGCTTACTGAACGATTGGAGTCTCGCCCGCCGCCTGCATGCGTTGCAGTTCTTGTGCGTACAGCGCGTCGAAGTTCACCGGGGCCAGCATCAGGGCCGGGAACGAACCGCGGGTGACCAGGCTGTCCAGGGTTTCGCGAGCGTACGGGAACAGGATGTTCGGGCAGAACGCGCCGAGGGTGTGGCTCATCGAAGCGTCGTCGAGGTTCTTGATCAGGAAGATCCCGGCCTGTTGCACTTCAGCAATGAACGCCACTTCTTCACCGTTCTTCACGGTGACGGACAGGGTCAGTACGACTTCGTGGAAGTCGCCTTCCAGAGCCTTTTGACGGGTGTTCAGATCCAGACCGACGCTCGGTTCCCACTGCTGGCGGAAGATGGCCGGGCTTTTCGGGGCTTCGAAGGACAAGTCACGTACGTAGATGCGCTGCAAGGAGAATTGCGGTGCGGTTTCTTCTTCGCTAGCTGCAGTGTTCTGTTGGTCAGTCATCTCAGATCCTTTCTGATCTTGGGGTCTTATAGGGAAGGCATTCAGGCCTTGAGCATGGCGTCGAGCTTGCCGGCGCGCTCAAGGGCAAACAAATCATCACAACCACCCACGTGGGTGCTGCCGATCCAGATCTGCGGCACGGACGTACGTCCGGCCTTCTGAGCCATGGCGGCACGCACCTGCGGCTTGCCATCGACCTTGATCTCTTCGAAGGCCACGCCTTTGTTCTCGAGCAGGTACTTGGCTCGCGAACAGTAAGGGCAGTAATCGCTGGAATAGACGACGACGTTGCTCATATCACTTCACCAGCGGCAGGTTGTCGCCTTTCCAGCTGGAAATACCGCCGGAGAGCTTGGCGGCGGTGAAGCCGGACTTCATCAGTTCGCGGGCATGAGTGCCGGCAGTCTGGCCCATGGCGTCGACCAGGATGATGGTCTTGGCCTTGTGCTTTTCCAGTTCGCCGACGCGAGCGGTCAGTTTGTCGTGAGGAATGTTCACCGCGCCAACAATGTGACCGGCGGCGAAGTCCTTGTTCGAACGAATGTCGATCACAACGCCCGCGTCCTTGTTGACCAGCCCGGTCAATTCACCGGTGCTCAGGCTGCGGCCGCCGCCTTGCATCTGATAAGCGATCAGCAACGCCAGCAGTACGACGAAGATACCGACGAGCAGATAGTGGTTAGTGGCAAATTCAATCAGGTGAGCAACCATCGAAGGAGGTTCCAGGGCGTTAAAATGTCGGCCAGTATACACAGCCACTATGGTGGGCCAAACCCCGTCCGGCGGTGACGCGGTTGGAACTTCGCTTTAAACTGCCACTCCCTTTTCCATCGCCCTCTTTTAACTCAGCCACGAGTGGAATCCATGACTACCACGCCTAAACCTTTGGTCCTGATTATTCTCGACGGCTTCGGTCACAGTGAGAGCCCTGAATCCAACGCCGTGTTTGCGGCGAAGAAGCCCGTACTGGACCGCTTGTGGGCCACCGTGCCGAACGGCCTGATCTCCGGCAGCGGCATGGACGTCGGTCTGCCCGACGGCCAGATGGGCAACTCCGAAGTCGGCCACATGAACCTCGGCGCTGGTCGCGTGGTGTATCAAGACTTTACTCGCGTAACCAAATCGATCCGCGACGGCGAGTTCTTCGAGAACCCGACCATCTGCGCCGCTGTCGATAAAGCCGTTGCTGCCGGCAAAGCCGTGCACTTCATGGGCCTGCTGTCGGACGGAGGCGTTCACAGCCACCAGGATCACTTGGTTGCCATGGCCGAACTGGCCTTCAAGCGCGGTGCCGAAAAAATCTATCTGCACGCCTTCCTCGACGGCCGCGACACGCCGCCGAAAAGCGCTCAGTCGTCCATCGAACTGCTGGATGCGGCCTTCCAGGCCCTCGGCAAAGGCCGGATCGCCAGCATTGTCGGCCGTTACTTCGCCATGGACCGCGACAACCGTTGGGACCGCGTGTCCCAGGCTTACAACCTGATTGTCGATGGAAACGGCGAATTCGACGCCGCCACCGCTCAGGAAGGCCTGCAAGCGGCGTACGAACGCGGCGAGAGCGACGAATTCGTCAAAGCCACCAGCATCGGTGAGCCGGTGAAAGTCGAAGACGGCGACGCCGTGGTGTTCATGAACTTCCGCGCTGACCGCGCCCGCGAACTGACCCGCGTGTTCGTCGAAGACGATTTCAAGGAATTCGAACGTGCCCGCCAGCCAAAACTGGCCGGCTTCGTCATGCTGACCCAGTACGCCGCCAGCATTCCCGCCCCATCGGCCTTCGCCGCGGGCAGCCTGGATAATGTGCTGGGCGACTACCTGGCGAAAAACGGCAAGACCCAACTGCGCATCGCCGAAACCGAGAAGTATGCCCACGTAACCTTCTTCTTCTCCGGCGGCCGTGAAGAACCGTTCCCGGGCGAAGAACGCATCCTGATCCCGTCGCCAAAAGTCGCCACTTATGACTTGCAGCCCGAGATGAGCGCCCCGGAAGTCACCGACCGCATCGTTGATGCGATCGAAAACCAGCGTTACGACGTGATCGTGGTCAACTACGCCAACGGCGACATGGTCGGCCACAGCGGCGTGTTCGACGCGGCCGTAAAAGCCGTTGAATGCCTCGACCTGTGTGTTGGCCGCATCGTCGATGCCCTGGAAAAAGTCGGTGGTGAAGCCCTGATTACTGCCGACCACGGCAACGTCGAGCAGATGTCCGACGAATCCACTGGCCAGGCGCATACCGCCCACACCACCGAACCGGTGCCGTTCATCTATGTCGGCAAGCGTGACTTCAAAGTTCGCGACGGCGGCGTGCTGGCGGATGTGGCGCCGACCATGCTGATGTTGATGGATCTTGAGAAACCTGCCGAGATGACGGGTACTTCGATACTGGTGTAACCCGCCCCATCAAACACCACCAAAACCCTGTGGGAGCGAGCTTGCTCGCGATAGCAATCTGACAGCCAACATCGATGTTGAATGTCATCACGTCATCGCGAGCAAGCTCGCTCCCACAGTGGTTTGTAGTGGTTTCGAAGGCTAATTGCCCCTACATCCCACTCCAGTCATCACACAGCCCCAATTGGGCGTTTTTTTTGCAGCGCTTGGCGGGCATACTAGGGCGTCCCTTTCCCTGGTGTCACCCGCCTCTATGCTTCGCGTCCTGATAGCCCTTGCTCTGACATGCCTGCTCCAACCGGCCTTTGCTGACGAGCGCGCGCAAACCCAACAACAGTTGGACGCCACGCGCCAGGACATTGCCGAGCTGAAAAAACTGCTGGGCAAGCTCCAGGAAGAAAAAACCGGTGTGCAGAAAGACCTCAAAGGCACCGAGACCGAGATGGGCAAGCTCGAGAAGCAGGTCGAAGCCCTGCAAAAAGAGCTGAAGAAAAGCGAAACCGAGCTGCAGCGACTCGATGCCGAGAAAAAAAAACTCCAGAGCGCGCGCATTGAACAGCAGCGACTGATCGCCATTCAGGCCCGCGCGGCCTATCAGAACGGCCGTCAGGAGTACTTGAAGCTGCTGCTCAACCAGCAGAACCCGGAAAAATTCGCCCGCACCCTCACCTATTACGATTACCTGAGCCAGGCCCGCCTGGAGCAGCTGAAGAATTTCAACGAAACCCTGCGCCAACTGGCCAATGTCGAAAAAGACATCGCCATGCAACAGGCGCAATTGCTGGTGCAGAAAAGCAGCCTCGACAGCCAGCGCGACGAACTCGACAAAGTCCGCAAGGAGCGCCAGCAAGTCCTGGCCAAGCTCAGCGACGACGTGAAGGCCCGCGATCAGAAGCTGGCAGCCCGCGAGCAGGATCAGGCAGACCTGTCTAAAGTCCTTAAAACCATTGAAGAAACCCTGGCCCGTCAGGCCCGAGAGGCAGAAGAAGCGCGGCAAAAAGCGCTGATCGCCCAGCAGGAAGCCGAAAAAAAGCGTTTACGTGAGGCTCAGGCTGCAGCAGACGCAGACGCAGACGCCACTGACGCCCCACGCAAACCCGTTAAATCGACGCCCGGCGCTCTGGTATCAAGCTCAGGCGAGACCTTTGGTGGCCCTTTCGCGTCAAGCCGGGGAAAACTTCCTTGGCCCGTTGATGGTCGACTGCTGGCACGCTTTGGCGAAACCCGTGGCGATGACGCCCGCACCAAGTGGGACGGCGTGATGATCAGCTCCTCCGCCGGCAGCCAGGTGCACGCCGTGCATGGCGGTCGCGTGGTGTTCGCCGACTGGTTGCGTGGCGCCGGGCTGCTGGTGATTCTCGACCACGGCAACGGTTTTTTGAGTCTTTATGGTCACAACCAGACGCTGCTCAAGTCTGCGGGTGACGTGGTAAAAGCCGGTGAGTCCATCTCCACTGTGGGTAGCAGTGGCGGGCAGGACACACCAGCGCTGTATTTCGCTATTCGTCAGCAGGGTCACCCGAGTGATCCGGCGCAATGGTGTCGTGCGCAAGGATAAGCACGTTACCTAATTCAGGAGTTCGTTCGACATGCTGCATTTGTCCCGCCTTACCTCGCTGGCCCTGACGATCGCCCTGGTGATCGGCGCGCCTCTGGCGTTCGCCGCTCAACCGGCTCCGGCAGTCGCGCCTGCGGGCACTGCAGCGACCACCAAGGCGCCGTTGCCGCTGGAAGAGTTGCGCACCTTTGCCGAGGTCATGGATCGGATCAAGGCCGCCTATGTCGAACCGGTGGACGACAAGACACTGCTGGAAAACGCCATCAAAGGCATGCTCAGCAACCTCGACCCACACTCCGCCTACCTGGGCCCGGAAGACTTCGCTGAATTGCAGGAAAGCACCAGCGGCGAATTCGGCGGCCTGGGCATCGAAGTCGGTGCCGAAGACGGTTTCATCAAGGTCGTTTCACCGATCGATGACACTCCGGCCTCCAAGGCTGGCATTCAGGCCGGCGACTTCATCGTCAAGATCAACGGCCAACCGACCCGCGGCCAGAGCATGACCGAAGCCGTCGACAAGATGCGCGGCAAGATCGGCCAGAAAATCACCCTGACCCTGGTGCGCGACGGCGGTACGCCGTTCGACGTGACCCTGGCCCGCGCCATCATTCAAGTGAAGAGCGTGAAGAGCCAGCTGCTGGAGTCCGGCTACGGCTACATCCGCATCACCCAGTTCCAGGTCAAGACCGGTGACGAAGTCTCCAAGGCTCTGGCCAAGCTGCGCAAGGACAACGGCAAGAAGCTCAAAGGCATCATCCTCGACCTGCGTAACAACCCGGGCGGCGTGCTGCAAGCGGCGGTGGAAGTGGTCGACCACTTCATTACCAAGGGCCTGATCGTTTACACCAAGGGCCGTATTGCCAACTCCGAACTGCGCTTCTCCGCCACCGGCAAGGACGAAAGCGAAGCCGTGCCAATGGTCGCACTGATCAACGGCGGCAGCGCCTCGGCCTCGGAAATTGTCGCCGGTGCCTTGCAGGATCAGAAACGCGCGGTGGTCATGGGCACCACCAGTTTCGGCAAAGGCTCGGTGCAAACCGTGCTGCCGCTGAACAACGAACGCGCACTGAAGATCACCACGGCGCTGTATTACACGCCGAACGGCCGCTCGATCCAGGCTCAGGGCATCGTCCCGGACATCGAAGTGCGCAAGGCCAAGATCACCAACGAGCAGGACGGGGAGTACTTCAAGGAAGCCGACCTGCAAGGTCACCTGGGCAATGGCAACGGCGGCGCCGACAAACCGACCAGCTCCAGCGGCAAAGCCAAGGCGATGCCGCAGGATGACGATTACCAGCTGGCCCAGGCCTTGAGCCTGCTCAAAGGGTTGAGCATCACCTCCGGCCGCTGAGATGCGCCTGCGGTTAGTCCTCGGTCTGTTGTGCTGTCTGGCGGGTGTTGCTCACGCGGCGCCCGCCCCTCAAAAGGCCTACATCACTCTGATCATCGATGACCTGGGGCAGAACCTGCCCCGGGATCGCCGCGTGCTCGCCCTGCCCGGTCCGGTGACCACGGCGATCATGCCTGACACACCCCACGCCACCGAATTCGCCCGCGAAGCCCATCGCGCCGGCAAGATCGTCATCCTGCACATGCCCATGGACCCGGCCACCGGTCCGTTTGCCTGGCATCCCGACTTGCCCATCGAAGAGCTTGAGAAACGGCTGAACGCCGCGTTCGAAAGGGTGCCGTACACCGCTGGCATCAATAACCACATGGGCAGCCGCATGACCGCCCAGCCGGTGGCGATGGCGTGGTTGATGGCCGAGTTGCAGCGCCGCCACAAATTCTTCGTCGACAGCCGCACCAGCGCGCAAACCGTTGCCGCTCAACAGGCGCAGAAGATCGATCTGGCGAGCGTTTCGCGGGATGTGTTTCTCGATGACGAACGCACCGAGGCGGCGATTTTTGCTCAGTTGCAGACCGCAATCAGCCTGGCGCGCAAACAGGGTTCAGCCGTCATGATCGGCCATCCGTACCCTCAAACGTTGGCGGTGCTTGAGCGGGAATTGCCCAAGCTCAAGGCTCAAGGGATTGAGTGGATCGATATTAGCCAGATGATCAGCGTACGCGGCAATCGCGCAACGGCCGCGCATGGCCAAAGCGGCGTGTATCGGTAATACCCTGTAACGACCTATACATAGTTACCGCCAGGCGCCTCGCCCGTTTCCCGATAGTGAGACCTCCAACAGGTCGCGACTCCCCGAGTCGCCTTTCTCTATCAGGACAGACTATGACTACCAATGAAAATGGCGCATTGCCCACCAGGCAAATGGAATCCATAAAGCCATTGACGTCAACATCACCCCGAAGCCGGTGGAAGACTTGCCAACACCTACAGAAACCGTCTCATGATTTCGAATGAGCCCGGTTACCCTGTCCTGGCGCACCAGATAGCGCCCGGCGGGGTCTCCACTAGCCTGATTAAAATGCTATGAGTGCAAACGCCAAGGAATGGCCATGAACTACACACTCGCTACATCATTGATTTTCTCGCTGTACAGTTTTACTACTCCTGTCTGCGCCGAACCCAGAGATATCGGTGAGGGACTCAGGAATGACACCCCCGCAAAAATATTGAATAACGGTGGAGAAACATATTCACGCTGGAGTGGCATTGGCCTGCTGAAAACACCGGAAAACACCACCTGCACTGCCACTCTTATCGATACAAGACAATCCGGACAAAAAGCCGACGGACCTGCCTATTTAATAACGAGCGGACACTGCGCTGGTGCCGCCATCGGCAGCTCCACTCTAAATCAGAGTTATGGTGGAACTATCACCTTCAACTATTTCCATGACACACCCGGTCGTCACAAAACCTATAAGGTTGGAACGACCAACTGGGCAAGTCTGGTGGGTATGGATATGGCCATACTGGAAGTCGAAAAAAGCCTCGCATCACTTATCCTGGATGGCATTACTCCACTCAACCTTGCACCCCCACCCGCCCTGGGCCCTCATGATGTGCTTTTTGTTGGCGCACCTGGCGGGCTCCCTGAAAAAGGCCTTCGCTTGAGCGCATGCTCTCAAGAACTGGCCAGAACCAACATTGGTCACCTTCAACGCTTTCCCGGCGGCTTTGTGAATCAATGCCAAGGTTTGCAACATGGCAGTTCCGGCGGACCGATACTTGATCGTCGCACAAACAAAATCATCAGTATCATTTCGGAGGCTCACTACAGTTTCGCTGCCAGTTTCCTGTCGCCCTGCTTCATCAATGGCGTGTTCAGCAGCAACGCCAGTAACTGCGCATTGCAAGAAGTCGACATTGAAATCGATCTGCAAACATTATTCAGAACGACCGTCCGCTCTCAGCTGAACGCGGGCCTGGAACTCTTGCCCACATGGGATTTCAGGTTCGAAATCAATACGCCCTACTATCGCTATAAAGCGACACGCGATGCCTTGAGTTGCCAAGACCCCAACCAATACAGCGCAGCGATCAGCGCCACCGATGCTTACATCAACAGCGCTATCGGTCCTGAGACACGCATGCACGTTCTGTGCATCATCGGTGTCAATTCAGCAGAGCAACAACTTGTCAGCGGGCTACTCAGGAACGTTTTCACGCACGCCGTCCATTTAGCCGAGCCAGCCCCGGCACCGAGCATTACGCTAGACGCCAATCGCAACGCTCACTTGTCATGGAGCAATGCGTACCCGGCATTCACTTCTCATTTCTTTCACGCAGGCCCGGCTGATATCACCCAATGCGGTGACTTCGATGATGCGCGCTACCAACCAGTGGCAGGCAGCCTAACGCTGCGGATAACCTCGGCCACCAAGGTCTGCAGCTATGCGCAAGGCGATTCCGGGCCGCAACCCTCGGCAGTGCGTTTCGATCTGATTGAATAGTGCACGGCCACAAGGCGGTGGCCGGGCATGAAAAGGATGGGATTGACCGCTGAACGGGCGATCTTTTGACTCACACTACAAATACTTCGCCATGATGTCGTCCACCACACCTTCCTTGCGTAGCTGATCCAGCGCCGCCTGTAATTTGGCAACGGTTTCGTCCGGCACCTGCCTGTTCAGCGCCAGGTACAGTTCGGCGCTGTTGAAGCGCAGCACGGTCTTGAGCCCGGTTACCCCGTCCTGGCGCGCCAGGTAGCGCCCGGCGGGGTCGCCGGTAGCCCACAAGTCGATCTGGCCGTTGACCAGTTTTTTTGCGTTGTCCTGATCCCGCAGCACAACGATCGGTTTCAGTCCTTGCTTGGCCAGCGTCTCGGCAATCGCATCGCCCTTGTAGGCGCCGATCTTGTATTTGCGCGCCTGCTCCAGCGACACAAGGCTGATCTTGCTATCGGCCTTGGCCAGCATGATCCAGTCATCCGGCCCGATCGGGCCAACCCACTTGAACAGGTTCTCGCGATCCGGCAACCGCGCCATCACAAATACGCCGTAACCGGGCTTCTCCAGGGCGAGCTTGTAGATTCGCTCCCAAGGGAAACGCAACGTCAGGCTGTAGGTGACTTCGGCGCGTTTAAACATCTCGCGGACGATGTCCACCGCGATGCCATTGATGTTCTCGTCTTGAGCGAAGTTCTTGCCGTTCTTCGCCATGTTGTAGGGGGGGAAATTTTCAGTCAGCAACACCAGACCGGTGTCGGGATTTTCTGCGGCATGCGCTCCATTGACGAGCAATAGAGAAGCGCTGGCGAGGACAAGAAGAAGGCGTTTAAGCATGTCTGGCTACCGAGATCCATGGCGTACCCAAGAGTGCCCTGAGCCCGCCATGATGTCCACTGGCCTGTATCGGTTTGTTTAGCGCATCACGATGCCGCGATGAGCCATGTAGGCCTTGGCTTCCTGCACGGTGTATTCGCCAAAGTGGAAAATGCTCGCCGCCAACACTGCACTGGCGTGGCCTTCTAGAATGCCGTCAGCCAAGTGCTGCAGGTTGCCGACGCCGCCCGAAGCAATCACCGGAATACCCAATGCATCGCTGATCGCGCGGGTAACGCCCAGATCGAAGCCGTTTTTCATGCCGTCCTGGTCCATGCTGGTCAGCAGGATTTCACCGGCGCCCAGGCCTTCCATCTTCTTCGCCCATTCAACGGCGTCGAGACCGGTTGGCTTGCGACCACCGTGGGTGAAGATTTCCCAGCGCGGGGTCTCGCCCGGGACGGAAACCTTCTTGGCGTCGATGGCAACGACGATGCACTGCGAACCGAAATGCTGAGCCGCTTCACCAACAAACTCAGGATTGAATACCGCAGCAGTGTTGATCGAAACCTTGTCCGCGCCAGCATTCAGCAGATTGCGAATGTCCTGCACGGTACGCACACCGCCACCCACGGTCAGCGGGATGAACACCTGGCTGGCCATGCGTTCGACGGTATGCAGCGTGGTGTCGCGACCGTCGACGCTGGCGGTGATGTCGAGAAAGGTAATCTCGTCGGCACCTTGCTCGTCGTAGCGACGGGCGATTTCCACCGGGTCGCCGGCGTCGCGAATGTTCTCGAACTTGACGCCCTTGACCACCCGGCCGTTATCCACGTCCAGGCAAGGGATGATGCGTTTGGCCAGCGCCATGGTCAGTCCTCAGCCTTTGTACGAATCGCAGAAAGCTTGCGCTTCAGCGACATCGAGGGTGCCTTCATAGATCGCACGGCCGGTGATCGCGCCGATGATGCCTGGTGCTTTCGCGTCGAGCAGCGACTTGATGTCACCCAGATTGTGGATACCGCCCGAAGCGATGACCGGAATCTTCGTCGCGGCGGCCAGCGCAGCGGTGAACGGTACGTTGCAGCCCTGCATCATGCCGTCTTTGGCGATGTCGGTATAAACGATCGCGGATACGCCGTCGGCTTCGAATTGCCTGGCCAGGTCAATCACCTGAATGGTGCTGATTTCAGCCCAGCCGTCAGTGGCGACAAAACCGTCTTTGGCATCCAGACCGACGATCACTTTGCCCGGGAACGCGCGGCAGGCTTCAGCAACGAAAGCCGGATCTTTCACGGCTTTGGTGCCGATGATCACGTAGCTCACGCCGGCCTTCACGTAGTGTTCGATGGTTTCCAGGGAACGGATACCGCCGCCGATCTGGATCGGCAGGTTCGGGTAGCGCTTGGCGATGGCGGTGACCACTTCGCCGTTGACCGGCTGGCCTTCGAAGGCGCCGTTCAGGTCGACCAGATGCAGACGACGGCAACCGCCCTCCACCCACTTGGCAGCCATGCTCACCGGATCATCGGAGAACACCGTGGAATCTTCCATGCGGCCCTGGCGCAGACGAACACAGGCACCGTCTTTGAGATCGATAGCGGGAATAATCAGCATCTGGCAAACCTTCAAATTCGATTGTTCAGCTTCGCTCGAAAATCAGTTTTTCTCGAGCGCCCACAAGTCGCTTTCGATGCTTTCGAACCTTTCTTTAAGGTGCGTCTGCACATCGAAAATCGCCCTGTTGTAATAGTGCGGCGCAATTTCGCGGGTAAACAGCTCAAGGATTTCCGCCGCTTCGAACGAACCCAGGTCCAGTTCGAAACGATCCTCCATGAACCGCTTGATCTTGTGATTGGCCTCGTTCTCCTGTTCAGGAGTGAGGGTCAGGATCGGCGGTTTGGATTTCTTGACGGCCATTTACCAGCGACCATCCCACGCGGCGAAGTTCTGCAGCAATTGCAGGCCATGGGTATGGCTTTTCTCCGGGTGGAACTGCACGGCGAAACGCGAGCCATCGGCCAGCGCGGCGGCGAAATCGACACCGTAGTGACCGCCACCCACCACTTGCCGCGGGTTGCCGGCAGCGATGTAGTAGCTGTGCACGAAGTAGAAACGCGCCAGGTCCGGAATGTTGTGCCACAGCGGATGACTCACCGTCTGCTTCACTTCGTTCCAGCCCATGTGCGGGACTTTCAGGTGCTCACCGTCTTCGTGCAGGCCTTTTCCGAAGAACTTCACTGCGCCTGGAAACAGGCCGATGCAGTCGACGCCGTCGTTCTCTTCACTGCTGTCGAGCAAGGCTTGCATGCCCACGCAGATGCCGAGGAACGGACGGTCCTGGCTGACTTCGCGCACCAGCGAATCGAAGCCCAGGCGACGGATCTCCGCCATGCAATCGCGAATCGCGCCGACGCCGGGGAATACCACCCGGTCGGCTTCGCGAATCACATCGGCATCGCTGGTGATCAGGACCTTGCCGGCACCGACGTGCTCGAGGGCCTTGGCCACCGAGTGCAGGTTGCCCATGCCGTAATCGATTACCGCGACCGTCTGCATTACAGAACGCCTTTGGTCGACGGCATCTGACCGGCCATGCGGTCATCCAGCTCTACGGCCATGCGCAGGGCGCGGCCGAAAGCCTTGAACACGGTCTCGATCTGGTGGTGGGTGTTGTGCCCACGCAGATTGTCGATGTGCAGGCTGACGTTGGCGTGGTTGACGAAGCCCTGGAAGAATTCCTGGAACAGGTCAACGTCGAAACCGCCGACGGTGGCACGGGTGTAGGGAACATGCATCTGCAGGCCCGGACGGCCGGAGAAGTCGATCACCACGCGCGACAGCGCTTCATCGAGCGGCACGTAGGCGTGGCCGTAGCGACGGATGCCTTTCTTGTCGCCGATGGCTTTGGTGAAGGCCTGACCCAGGGTGATACCGACGTCTTCCACCGTGTGGTGGTCGTCGATATGCAGGTCGCCCTTGCTGACAATATCCAGGTCGATCAGCCCGTGACGGGCGATCTGGTCCAGCATGTGCTCAAGAAAAGGAACACCGATATCAAATCGGGCCTTTCCGGTGCCATCCAGGTTGATCGAGGCTTTGATCTGGGTTTCCAGAGTGTCGCGCTCGACTGACGCCTTACGTTCGGCCATCACCAGCTCCGCAAAATCATTGGGCGAAAAAGGCAGTCATTATAGGGGCGCGGGCGCCAAACAGAAACACGGGAGGTGATTTCACTGACGGACTGAATCCCGTGTTGTCGGGGATAGACATGTCATGACAAGCAAAAGATCGCAGCCTTCGGCAGCTCCTACACCGACCGCATTCACACCATGTCATGTGAACACTGACTGTAGGAGCTGCCGAAGGATGCGATCTTTTAGGGCATAAACCAATGTGCCTGACACAACCCATGTCAGGCACATGCGGTACTTAGTGGAACAACACCGCCGTTTTCTGCAGGGTTACCCAAACACCCCACGCCAACGGAATACCCACCACCAGCCATGCAGCCACTGCCAACGGCTTGGTGCCCGCATCCGCTTTCCACTCCAATACGGTGCTGCTGTCAGCCCCCTTGTCGTGGCCCAGCGCCTGTTCGGCGGCCAGTTCAGCGTCGGTCATGAAGTACTTGTCGGCCACCGGACGCACCAGCAGGTTGCAAATGAAACCCAGCACCAGCAGGCCCGCGAGGATGTACAGGGTGATGTCGTAAGCCGCGGCGCGTTCAACGCCGATGCTCAGCTGATACTCACGCAGGTAGTTCACCAGCACCGGACCCAACACGCCCGCCGCCGCCCATGCCGTCAGCAGACGACCGTGGATCGCGCCGACCATTTGCGTACCGAACAGGTCCGCCAGGTAAGCCGGAACAGTCGCAAAACCACCGCCGTACATCGACAGGATGATGCAGAAGGCCGCCACGAACAGCGCAACGTTGCCCAGATGACCAAGGTTCGGGATCAGCGCGTACAGGGCAAAACCGAGAGCGAAGAACACGAAATAAGTGTTTTTGCGGCCCAGGTAATCCGAGAACGACGCCCAGAAGAAGCGACCACCGATGTTGAACAGGCTCAGCAAACCGGTAAAACCGGCAGCAATCGCAGCGATCGAGGCCAACTGCGAAGCGTCGAGCTGACCGAAAGTCAGACCGTTACCCAGCAACGTACCGGCAAACACTTCCTGCAACAGCGGCGAAGCCATGCCGAGGATGCCGATACCCGCCGAAACGTTCAGGCACAGCACCAGCCACACCAGACGGAATTGCGGGGTTTTCCACGCCACATTCACGTGGACGTGACGGTGGGTGATCATCGTGTTGGAAGCTTTCTTCGCCGGGGCGGTCCAGCCTTCAGGCTTCCAGCCGGTTGGCGGAACGCGGTAGGACAGTGCACCGCCGATCATGAACACGAAGTAGATCGCGGCCATCACCAGGAAGCTCTGCCATACGCCGACGCTGGTTGGCGAGGCGAAGTGGCCCATCAATGCTGCGGCCAGCGGAGCACCGACCATCGCGCCACCACCGAAGCCCATGATCGCCATGCCGGTCGCCATGCCGCGCTTGTCCGGGAACCACTTGATCAGGGTCGATACCGGCGAGATGTAACCCAGGCCCAGGCCGATACCGCCAATGACCCCGGAGCCGATCCACATCAGCCATATCTGGTGGGTATAGACCCCCAGCGCTGAAATCAGCAGACCGCCACACCAGCACAGTGCCGATACAACGCCAGCCTTGCGTGGCCCGGCGTGTTCCAGCCAGCCGCCCCAGATGGCGGCCGAGCAACCGAGGAAGATGAAGAACAGGGTGTAGATCCAGCCGAGCATCGAGATCGGCCAGTCACATTGGGACGAGAAGACTTGCGAGATGAAGCTCATGTCCGGCGCGCAGGCCACTGCCTTGGTCACGCCCAGGGCTTTGGACAGTGGCAACCAGAACACCGAAAAGCCGTAGGCCATGCCGATGCACAGGTGGATGGCCAAGGCGGCCGGTGGTACCAGCCAACGGTTGAAACCGGGCTTGGCGATGATGCGTTCCTTGGACAGGAACGCGGGCTGGTCGGCTTTGAGGCCGTCCGCCGTGATGCTCGTGGTCATTGTGTATCCCCCAATTATTAGTAGGGTTCGTCAGCCACTCCTCACCCCTCAGCCTTTATGCGCACGCATGACTGTTTTTTGGGGTGAAGTTTCATTTTGGTGCGACATCACGTCGCAGAAGGACGGACGAACCGGCAAAGGTTACCATCTGTACGTGACAGAAAAACCAAAGTGATATCACCTTTTGCATGTCATCAGTTCTCGTACCACTGAAGGAACCCTCATGCCGATCATTGTCGAGCCGCTGAACGAAGCCACTTATCAGGATCAGCAAGATCTGCAGAAGATCTACCGCGATGCGCCGGACTGGCTGTTTGCCCCGTTTGCCGGAGATTTGCAGTTGATCGAAAGCTGCCTGCTGGACGGTTCGCTGATCGCCGGCCGCTTCAACGATCGGCTTTTGGGCGCGGCACGCCTGCAACAGCACTCGGATGTCTGGCATCTGTCCCAACTATGTGTACGAAAAATCACCCGTCGTCGTGGCGTGGCCGAGCGCCTGGTGAATGAAGCGCAGAAAATGGCGTCGCAATCGGGCGCGACATTGCGCTTGCTGGCGCCTGCCGGGCATCTGGAGGCGCAAGCGCTGGCGGCCAAACTGAAAATACCGCTGGATGTATTGCCGACGTGATCGCTGACCGGTCGTCCGCTACGGAGCGCTATACTCCCCGGCTAAATTTCGAATTCGACTAACTACAAGGACTCGCCCATGAAAGCGTTCGGCAAAATCCTGGGTCTGGTACTTCTCGGGCTGTTGCTGATCATTGTGGCGCTGGGCTTTGCCCTGACCCACCTCTTTGATCCCAACGACTATAAAGACGAGATTCGCCAGATAGCCCGCGACAAGGCCCACATCGAGCTGACGCTCAATGGCGATATCGGTTGGAGCCTGTTCCCGTGGCTGGGCCTGGAATTGCACGAAGCCAGCGTCGCGACCCTGGCCAAACCCACTGAGCCGTTCGCTGATTTGCAGATGCTCGGCTTGTCGGTTCGCGTGCTGCCGCTGCTGCGCCGTGAAGTGCAGATGAGCGATGTGCGCGTCGAAGGCCTGAACTTGCGCCTGACCCGCGACAAGGACGGCCACGGCAACTGGGAAGACATCGGCAAGGCACCGGCGCCGGCCACACCGCCCGCGACCACTGGCGAACCAGCGACCGAGACCACCGCCCAAGCGGAAAAACCGGCCCAGCCGATTCGCCTGGACATCGACAGCCTGACCGTCAACAACGCCCGCGTTGAATACAGCGACGAAAAAACCGGCAAGCAATTCAGCGCCGAAAGCATCCAGCTGAGTACCGGGCCGGTGCATGACTCCACGAACATCCCGGTCAAGCTCACCGCGTTCCTGGGCACCAACCAGCCGGTCTTGCGTGTCCGTACCGAGCTCAACGGCGAGCTGCGTTTCGAGCGCGCATTGCAGCGCTACAAACTCGAAGACATGAAACTCTCTGGCGAAGTGGCTGGCGATCCGCTGCAAGGCAAAACCATGACCTTCGCTGCCCAAGGCCAGTTGCTGCTGGATAAAGCGGCGAACGTCGCCGAATGGACTGGCATCAAGATCTCTGCCAACCAACTGCGCGCATTGGGTGAACTGAAGGTCAACGACCTCGACAAAACCCCGCAAATCAGCGGCGGCCTGTCGATCGCCCAGTTCGATCTGGCGAAATTCGTCGACAGCATCGGCCAGAAGCTTCCGGCGATGGCTGACGGTAGCCTGAGCAAAGTCGAACTGGTCAGCCGCCTTGCCGGCACGCCGACCAGCGTGGTGTTCGACAACATCAACCTGAAAGTCGACGACAGCACCTTCAGCGGGCGCATCGCCGTCGAGGACTTGGCCAAGCAATCACTGCGGGCGACCCTCAAGGCCGACACCTTCAACGTCGACCGTTACCTGCCACCAAAATCTGCCGAAGCCAATAGCGCGACGCAAGTGCGTCAGGCCGAAGTGGCCAGCACCGAAGCCGATGCCATGGCCGGCGCGGGCAGCACACCGCTGCCGCAAGCACCGACCAAAGACGCGTGGAGCAACGAGCGCCTGCTGCCGGTGGAGCGGCTGAGCAAACTCGACGTAGACGCTGACCTCACCTTCGGTCAGTTGACGCTCGATAAATTGCCGATCCAGAACGCCGTGCTCAAGGCCACAGGCCAGGGCGGTCTGCTGACCCTGGAGAGCCTTCGCGGCGACCTGTACGACGGCAACTTCGACGCCAAAGGTACGCTCGACGTGCGCCAACAGGTGCCAGCGCTGAACATGCAGACGAGCATCAGCAAAGTACCGATGGAAAAAATCCTTGAAAGCCAGGGTAAAAATCCACCGGTCAAAGGTCTGGTGACGGTCAACAGCAACCTGACCGGCAGCGGCAACAGCCAGAAAGCGCTGATCGAAACCCTCAACGGCAACGCCAGTTTCGTCATCAACAACGGCGTGCTGCTCAATGCCAACCTGGAACAACAGCTGTGCAAAGGCATCGCCACCCTGAACCGTAAATCCCTCAGCGGCGAGCCACGGGGCAAGGACACACCGTTCCAGGAGCTCAAGGGCAACCTGACCTTCCGTAACGGCGTGGCCAGCAACCCGGACCTGAAAGTGCGCATCCCGGGCATGACCGTCAACGGCGACGGCGATGTCGATCTTCGGGTGTTGGGCATGGACTACCGCGTGGGCGTTATCGTCGAAGGCGACAAGAGCGACATGCCGGACCCGGCCTGCCAGGTCGGCGAGAAGTTCGTCGGCATCGAATGGCCGCTGCGCTGCCGTGGCCCGCTGGAACTGGGCGCCAAGGCTTGCCGCCTCGATAACGAACGCATGGGCCAGGTCGCGAGCAAACTGGCCGGCGAACGGATCAGCGAAAAAATCGACGAGAAGCTTGGCGACAAAGTCAGCCCGGAACTGAAAAACGCGTTGAAGGGGCTGTTCAAGCGATGAGAGCCGAGCAGTTTTCATCGGCGGTGCTGGACTGGTACGACCGCCACGGCCGCCACGACTTGCCCTGGCAACAAGGCATCACCCCCTATCGGGTGTGGGTCTCGGAAATCATGTTGCAGCAGACCCAGGTCAGCACCGTGCTGAACTACTTCGACCGCTTCATGGCCTCGTTGCCGACGGTCGAAGCCCTGGCCGCTGCGCCGGAAGACGAAGTCCTGCACCTGTGGACCGGCCTGGGTTACTACACCCGTGCGCGCAATTTGCAGAAGACCGCGAAGATTGTTGTCGCCGAATACGGTGGCGAGTTTCCGCGGGATGTGGAAAAGCTCACCGATCTACCCGGCATTGGTCTGTCCACGGCCGGCGCCATCGCCAGTCTGAGCATGGGCCTGCGGGCGCCGATCCTCGACGGCAACGTCAAACGGGTGCTGGCGCGCTTTACCGCGCAAGAGGGTTATCCGGGCGAGCCAAAGGTCGCCAAACAGCTGTGGGCCAACGCTGAGCGCTTTACGCCGCATGATCGGGTCAACGCCTATACCCAGGCGATGATGGATCTGGGCGCCACGCTTTGCACCCGCAGCAAGCCGAGCTGCCTGCTCTGCCCGCTGGAAAAAGGCTGCGAAGCGCACATGCTTGGCCTGGAGACGCGCTACCCGATCCCCAAACCGCGCAAAGCCGTGCCACAGAAGCGCACGCTGATGCCGATGCTTGCCAACGGCGAAGGCGCGATTCTGCTTTACCGTCGCCCTTCCACGGGCTTGTGGGGCGGTCTATGGAGCCTGCCGGAACTCGACGACCTCGACGACCTGCAACATCTGGCTTCGCAGCATTCGCTGGAGCTTGGCAGCCAACAGGCGCTGCCGAGCCTGGTACACACCTTCAGTCATTTTCAGTTGTCCATCGAACCCTGGCTGGTTCAGGTCCAGGAGGCCGGCCATCACGTGGCCGAGGCCGACTGGCTCTGGTATAACCTCGCCACCCCGCCGCGCCTGGGCCTTGCCGCCCCGGTCAAAACCTTGCTCGAACGCGCGGCCGCCGTATTGAACGCAGGAGAGTCGTCATGACCCGCACCATCATGTGCCGCAAGTACAAAGAAGAATTACCCGCCCTGGAGCGCGCTCCATTTCCAGGCGCAAAAGGTCAGGACATTTTTGACCACGTCTCGGCCAAAGCCTGGGCAGACTGGCAAAAGCACCAGACTCTGCTGATCAACGAAAAACGCTTGAACATGATGAACGCCGAAGACCGCAAATATCTTCAGGGCGAGATGGACAAGTTCTTTTCCGGCGAGGAATACGCCAAGGCTGACGGCTACGTTCCGCCGGCTGAATAATCCCGCTTTTTCGAGGGTCGGAACGTAAGCGACGGTAATAATTAAAATTTTTTTGAAAACTTTCTTGACGACCCCCCGAAAAACCAGTTTAATGCGCCCCGTTGCCCAGATAGCTCAGTCGGTAGAGCAGGGGATTGAAAATCCCCGTGTCGGCGGTTCGATTCCGTCTCTGGGCACCAAATACCGAAAACCCTGAATCGCAAGATTCAGGGTTTTTTTATGTCTGCGATTTGATCCGCGCTTTTTCTCTGCCTTGCTCGCGACACTTCTCTCTCGCCCATCGTTGGCTATTCGTCACCATTCCAATGGAAAACCAGATTGCGAGCGGTGCCGCTTCCGACATCGGTTGTTTCACGTCGCTCCTCACCATTGCGGGTCGCGACAACGGTGTACTTGCCAGCAGGCAGCTGAACGTAAACCAACGGGCCAGCCTGGCTGAGCGTCAGCACGGTATGCCCCGGGGTTTTCTGCACAACCACATCAACATCTGGAACGTACTTGTTCTCCGGCCCGATGGAGAATGTCATGTGCAGGTTGTAGCCCGCGGCTTGCTGAATGGCCTTCGACTCATCCTCGCCAATCCCCCCGGACAGGTAACTAATCCCGCCTTGCTGTTGCGGCTGGACTTGCACGCCTGAGTTGTCGATGGGTTCAAGGCTGGCAGCGCTCAGCATGACGGGAAACATCAATACGCCGACAGCGGCGATGGGCAACAGGAGTGAATGGAGGTACTTCATGGTGGCGACTCCCGGGCTCCGCAGAACCCAATCTGTACTCCTGTTAGATTTCCTGCTGAATCGCCAAGTTTTAGATTGATTAGTACTTGGGTTCACTGCGAATTGGACTACACGTTGTATTCCTCAAGCGCGGATTTCTCACTACCGCAGGCTCCTTCGCGTCGACAACGACCACGCTCGCCACTGGTACATGAACGAATCAGCCCTGCAGAACTGGTCAAGTCGCGCCCTCGAGCGCCAGATCAATACCCTCTATTACGAACGCTTGCTGGCGAGCCGCGACCGGGCCGCCGTCAAACAGGAAGCCGCCACCAATATCCAGCAAATGAATGCCAACCCTCGGGATTTCATCCGGGACCCAGTGCTACTGGAGTTTCTCGGCCTGCCCAATGCGGGCTTGATCCAGGAAAGCGAACTTGAACAAGCCTTGATCAATCAACTCCAGGGCTTCCTGCTCGAACTGGACAAAGGCTTCGCCTTCATCGCTCGCCAGCAACGCATTAGTACCGAGAGCAAAGACTTCTACATCGATGTGGTGTTCTACAACTACCTGCTCAAGTGCTTCGTCATCTTCGACCTCAAGCGCGGCGTACTGACCCACCAGGATGTCGGCCAGATGGACATGTACGTGCGCATGACGACGACCTCAAGCGCGGATCGGAGGATGACCCCACCGTCGGCCTCATTCTCTGCGCGCAAAAAGATGAATCGGTGGTGCGCTATTCAGTACCGCAAGGCAACGAACAACTGTTCGCCGGTACATACAGACTGATACTGCCGAGCGAGGAGGAACTTCGCACAGAACTGGATCGGGAGTGGGCGGTGCTTGAGGAGCGGTTACTCAAGCAAAGGCCCCGATAAGCACGGGTGGATTGTTCATAAACGACGTGAAGACTATGGTGATTGGCTAACCGTAAAGGTCCAGAGCCTATGAATTTGCAGGACATGCCTTCACTGGCCCCGACGCAACTTGGATTGCCGTTACCCACCGGCACAACTGGTGACTCTTTCAAGGAACCCGCCGCCGACGGTTTCATCCTTGGCGGCTTCACCTGGCGGCATGCGAATCAAGACTCGACCCGTCCTGTGGTGGTGATCAACGCCGCAACATCGGTCCGCTGTCGGCACTACTCGCGCTTTGCCGATTACCTGTTCGCCAACGGCTTCGACGTGATCACTTACGACTACCGTGGCATCGGCGAATCGCGACCCGCGTCGCTGAAAGGGCTTCGGGCTTCATGGTCAGATTGGGGCGCGCTGGACTTTGAGGCGATGCTCAAGCGCGCTCAACGTGAATTTCCCGGGCAACCCATCGATGTTGTAGGCCACAGCTTTGGAGGCTGTGCAGCGGGACTGGGAGCTTCCGGGCATATGATTCGACGTCTGGTGACTGTCGGTGCGCAATTCGCTTACTGGCGCGATTACGCGCCCGCCCATCGCTGGCGGATGTTCGGCAAGTGGCATCTGGTGATGCCGTTGATGACATTGCTTTGCGGCTACTTCCCCGGCAAACGTCTCGGCTGGCTAGAGGACACCCCCGCCGGCGTGGTTCGCGACTGGAGCATGCCCACCGCGCACTACGAGAAACGCCCCAGCGGTCGCGTCCTTCACGCAAAAACCGGGCGACTGCCCTTCTCATCCGTCACCGCACAAAACCTGGCCATCAGCCTCAGCGACGATCCTTACGGCACGATTCCAGCCATCGAACGGCTGCTGGGTTACTTCACCAACAGCACGAACACCCACTTGCGAATCGCCCCCGAAGACATCGGCGAAAAAGAAGTCGGACATTTCGCCTTTTTTCGTAGCGCATACCAAGCCACACTATGGCCCATTGCGCTGTCCTGGCTGCAGACCGGCGAACTGCCCCCCAACACACCCGGGCGGCTAGTGCCACGCAGCTGATTGACTTGCCCTCTCAACGGAATACGGAACGACGCCCATGGCATCCGCCAACAAGCAGAACAAACGCGCCACACGCGCCAAAGCCAAGGCCAAGCAGAACCGCACCCAACGGGCTGCCGCGCCGGTCGAGCTGGACCCGAACGATGATCGTATCGACTTCGAATCGGTGGATCTGACCGAGCTGTTCAAAGAGATGATCGACGCGGAAAAGATCAGCCAACAAGCTATGTGCGCGGCCTTTCTTGAACACCCGCTGCTCGCGTTGGTGCTGGAGCAGGAAGGCGAAGAAACAGCGACAGACTTCATCATCGCTGCGCTGATCGAGTACCGCCAATGGTCCACCGAAGCGGACGAAGCCAGTGCCCTGGCCTGGATCGAATCCCCGGCCTTCCAGATTGATTACGTGGCAGCTTCCGAAGCTATCGCGGCCCAAAACCAACAGAAACCGAACTGAGTTCCCATGGCATCCCTGAACAAGCAACAGAAACGCGCCAAACGCGCCAAGATCAAAGCCAAGCAAATCAATATTCACGGCAGAAAACCCGCCGCACTGGACGATGATCTGGGGGAAATCGGCGAGCCGATCCCGGAATACACCCTGGCGATGTTCAGCAAAATGCGTGACGCGGAAGCCACCAGCCGCAACGTCATGCTGCTGACCTTGCTGTCGAACCTCGCCGACATCATCAGCGACCATCCAGAACTGCTGGACATGGAAAACGCCGACAACGAAGCCATGGCGGCCACTCACCTGGCCGCCGACATGCTGATCGACTACCGCATGTGGGCCGACGGCATGGACCGCGACACCGCCCAGGCCTGGCTGACGGACCCGCAGTTCATCACTGACTTCGGCACGGCGCTCGACAGCTATCGCGAGTCGCTGGACGCGCAGGAAGAAAAGGCCGAGTAAACACCGGTAAAGCCATAACGCGATCTGTAGCAGCTGGCGAAGCCTGCGTTCGGCTGCGAAGCAGTCGTGAAGTCAGACAATGCGGTCCTTCAGAATTACCTCGTGCGCAGGTTTTACGACTGCTTCGCAGCCGAACGCAGGCTTCGCCAGCTGCTACAGGGCGTGCGCTGCCAGGAAGAAACAAAAACGGCCGCTTGTCATCACTGACAGCGGCCGTTTTGCGTTATGCGGTACGAATCAGTTCAGCACCACCGCACCCATCTTCTGCAGCTTGCGACGACGAGCCACAAACAAACCGGCAGCCACCACCAGCAAACTCAGCAGACCGGTCGCGAGGATCTCCACGCGATGCGCTTCCTGGAACAGCATGATGGTCAGGGCCGCAACGATGAATATGATCACCGCGTAGGTCAGGGCCGGGAACAGCCACATGCTGAAGGCGATTTTTTCACCGCGTGCCATGCGCTGCTTGCGCATACGCAATTGCGAAATCGCGATCACCAGGTACACCAGCAGCGCGATAGCGCCGGAGCTGGCCAGCAGGAATTCGAACACGGCGGCCGGGGCCACGTAGTTGGCGAACACCGCGATGAACGCAGCACCGGTGGACAACATGACGGCCCAGTACGGCGTGCCGCTCTTGTTGGTGCGCTGGGAAACGGCCGGTGCATCACCGCGTTTGCCCAGGGAGAACATCATGCGTGAGGCGGTGTACAGCGCCGAGTTCAGGCAGCTGGTCACAGCAACCAGCACCACGATGTCGACGATCAGCTTGGCATTCGGGATGCCCATGCGCTCAAGCACGGTCTGGTAGGAGCCGACGGCTGCCAGTACCGGGTCGTTCCATGGCACCAGGGCCACAACAATGAAGATCGACACGAGGTAGAACAAGCCAATCCGCCAGATCACCGAGTTGGTGGCCTTGGAGATTTGCTGGCCAGGGTTCTTCGATTCCGCGGCCGCGATGGTCACGATCTCGGTGCCCATGAAGGAAAACATGGTGGTCAGGATCGCGCCCAACACTGCGCCCATGCCATTTGGCAGGAAGCCTTGGGTGTCGAACAGGTGCGAAACGCCGCTGACTTGGCTGTTCGGCAGGAAGCCAAAGATCGCCAGAATGCCGAGGCCGATGAAACCGATGATCGCGATGACTTTGACCAGGGCGAACCAGAATTCGAATTCACCGTAGTTCTTCACGCTGAACAGGTTGGTCACCGTCAGCAGCAAGGTGATGACCAAGGTGAAGGCCCAGATCGCCACATTCGGGAACCAGGCATGCAGGATAGTCGCGGCGGCGTTGGCTTCCAGCGGAATCACCAACACCCAGAACCACCAGTAGAGCCAGCCGATGGTGAAACCGGCCCAATGACCGATCGCGCGATCGGCGTACGTCGAGAAGGAGCCTGTGTCTGGCGAAGCAACGGCCATTTCGCCGAGCATGCGCATCACCAGCACGACCAGCATACCGGCGGCAGCGTAAGCCAACAGCACGGCCGGGCCTGCGGCGGCGATGGCGTGGCCCGAGCCGACGAACAGGCCGGCACCGATAACCCCGGCGATCGACAACATGGTCACATGACGCGGTTTGAGCCCCTGTTCGAGGCCATTGGAGCTTGGGGTACTGCTCATTGAAACTACCTTTGTAAGGAAAAGCGAATGCATGCATCCCGCCTGAATTTCTTTCTCGTAAAAAGAAACCAACGGGGCGTTCTGGATTCTGTACGCAATAATTGCGCCAAAATGTTTCAAAGCCGTCTACCACGGCGATCTCATCCAGACCGGACAGTCATCGCAACCCATTGAAATTAATGGCACTTTGCCAGAGCGTTACCCTGCGACTCACTTTCAGAACGAAACGGCGCACCAGAAACACACCCGGAAAATGCCCGACGCACAATAAAAGTGCGGATCAGGAACGTTTGGCCGGTTAGCGCTTCCAACCCCCCGCCAAAGCTGGCAACATCGCGCCCTTTTTTGGAACAGCCCCAGCCTTTTTATCGACAGGCAGGGTTCAAACGGCTGTTCGGTTGATAGCAGCGCGACAGTCTGCTGCACCGATGCGACAACCTGCCACATGCCACCCGTTTACCGCCCGTAGCGCTGTTGGCTGCCATTCCAACGCTATGCTAGCTTGGCCGCCTCGCCAGGAAGGCCGCCAATAGCAGGAGCGAAATACTATGAGGAACGCACATGGCTGAGGCCACGCCCGCGCTTGAAATCCGCAACTTGCACAAACGCTACGGACAGCTTGAGGTGCTCAAAGGCATCTCGCTGACCGCCCGCGACGGCGACGTGATCTCGATCCTGGGTTCTTCCGGTTCCGGCAAGTCCACCTTCCTTCGTTGCATCAACCTGTTGGAAAACCCGCATCAGGGACAAATCCTGGTGGCCGGCGAAGAACTCAAGCTCAAAGCCGCCAAGAATGGCGAACTGGTCGCTGCCGACGGCAAGCAGATCAATCGCCTGCGCAGCGAGATCGGTTTTGTGTTTCAAAACTTTAATCTCTGGCCGCACATGAGCGTGCTCGACAACATCATCGAAGCCCCGCGCCGCGTACTCGGTCAGAGCAAGGCTGAAGCCATCGAAGTCGCCGAAGCCTTGCTGGCCAAGGTCGGCATCGCGGACAAACGCCACGCCTACCCGGCGCAACTCTCCGGTGGCCAGCAACAACGCGCGGCCATTGCCCGCACGCTGGCAATGCAGCCCAAGGTGATCCTGTTCGACGAGCCCACCTCCGCCCTTGACCCGGAAATGGTCCAGGAAGTACTTAACGTCATCCCCGCATTGGCCGAAGAAGGCCGCACCATGCTGCTGGTCACCCATGAAATGGGCTTCGCCCGTCAGGTGTCCAGCGAGGTGGTGTTCCTCCACCAG